>CAZFON010000125.1:0-5847 GCA_964520185.1 uncultured Planctomycetales bacterium
CATCAGCCGGATTTTTCAGGGGCCATGCCTGTACCTATTGCCATTAAGGACAATATGTGCATTAAAGCTCAGGAGATCACCTGTGCTTCACGTATCTTAAAAGGTTTCATCTCGCCTTACGACGCAGGAGTCATTGAAAGGGTCAAGAAAAGCGGAGGAACTATTTTAGGTAATGTGAACATGGATGAGTTTGCTTTTGGTTCTTCCTGCGAAAATTCCTGTTACGGTCCCACTTTTAATCCTTGGAATTTGCAATGTGTTCCCGGCGGCTCCAGCGGCGGATCTGCTGCGGCTGTGGCCGCAGATGAAGCTGTCTGGGCCTTGGGTTCAGACACCGGCGGGTCCATCCGCCAGCCCGCGTCTTTTTGCGGTATCGTGGGTCTCAAGCCAACCTATGGCCGGGTGTCGCGTTATGGCCTCATTGCCTTTGCCTCAAGCCTTGATCAGATCGGTCCATTGACCAAGGATGTACAGGATTGCGCTTTGTTGATGAATATTATTTCCGGCCATGATGAAAGGGATTCCACTTCAGTTAATGAACCGGTACCTGATTACACCAAGGCCTTGATCAATGATGTGCGGGACCTTAGGATCGCCGTTCCCAGGGAAGCTTTTGCCGAAGGCTTGGATGCTGAGGTCCGGCATGCGCTGGAAGAGGCGCTGGATCTTCTTAAGAAACTGGGCGCCCAGGTCAAGGAAGTGTCTTTGCCGCACACACCATACGCGGTGGCAACTTATTATATAGTAGCCACTGCTGAGGCCAGCTCCAATTTGGCCCGTTTCGACGGAGTACGTTATGGTTTACGTAGTCAGCCCTCCAAGGTCCGCAAAAACGCCCTGATCGACATGTATGAAGAGACCCGTTCCCAGGGGTTTGGGGATGAAGCCAAGCGCCGCATCATGCTTGGCACCTATGCTTTGTCATCCGGTTACTACGATGCGTATTATTTACGTGGCCAAAAGGTGCGGACCTTGATCAGGAATGAATTGGATGAAGTCTTCAAGACATGTGATGCGATCATTACCCCAACCTCTCCGACGGTGGCTTTTAAAATAGGAGAGAAGACAAGCGATCCTTTGAGCATGTATTTGTCGGACATCTATACGATACCGGCCAATCTGGCTGGCATTCCGGCGATCTCTGTTCCCTGCGGATTTTCCAAGACAGGGCTGCCTATCGGCATGCAATTGATGGGCCGAGCTTTTGATGAAGAGATGCTCTTGAGGATCTCGTATACGTATGAACAAAATACCGAGTGGCATAAGAAAAAACCTAATCTATGAGCGATTTTGAAACAGTCATAGGGCTTGAGGTCCATTTACAGCTTAGCACCCAAAGCAAGATATTTTGTTCTTGTGCCAATAAGTATGGTTGCGCGCCTAATACCAATGTCTGCCCGGTATGCCTGGGGCTGCCCGGCAGTTTGCCGGTGTTGAATCATCAGGCCCTTTTGTATGCCATCAAGGCCGGTTTGGCACTTAACGCACAGATCAGTCCTTTTATCAAATTCGACCGTAAAAATTATTATTATCCGGACCTTCCCAAAGGATATCAGATCTCCCAGTATGATTTTCCCGTGGCCAAAGACGGGTTTCTCATGATCAAAAGCGGAAAGGAAGAAAAGCGTATCGGCATCAAGCGCGCTCATCTTGAGGAGGATGCCGGCAAGCTGGTGCATGATAATTCAGGCTCTTGCTCTTTGGTTGATTATAACCGTACCGGAACGCCCCTCGTTGAGATCGTTACCGAGCCTGATTTACGCTCTCCGCAAGAGGCTTATGATTATCTTACGACTTTAAAGCTGACCTTGCAGTATTTGGGGATCTCGGATTGCGACATGGAAAAAGGCAGCTTGCGCTGCGATGCCAATATTTCCATCCGGCCCCGAGGAGAAACGAGCTTGGGCACAAAAACCGAATTAAAGAACATGAATTCATTTCGTGCGGTTAAAAGCGCCCTGGAATATGAGGTCAAGCGGCATGAACAGGTGATTACCGGCGGCGGCAAGATCGTGCAGGAAACCCTGTTATGGAATGACGAGAAAGGTATGACCATTACCATGCGTTCCAAAGAGCAGGCGCATGATTACCGTTATTTCCCTGATCCTGATCTGGTGCCCTTTACCATCGATCATAAGATCATTGATCAAGTGAGGGCTGAATTGCCTGAACTTCCTCAGGCTAAATTCTTGCGTTTTTTGAGCCAATACGGGCTTTCGGAGTATGATGCCAATATCCTTGTGGCTGATAGCGGTATGGCTGATTTCTTTGAGGCTGCGTTGAAAGAATATCCGAAAGGCCATAAAAAGATTGCTAATTGGCTTTCCGGCCCGGTTTTAATGGAATTGAATAATCGCAAGGCATCCATTGATCAATTGAAATTAACACCTAAGGCCTTGGTTGCCTTGATCGCCAGGGTTGAGGAGAGTGTCATCAGTAATCTGGCGGGCAAGGAAGTTTTGACCTTCATGCTGGATGAAGACAAAAGTGCCGATGATATTATCAGGGAAAAGGGCTTGGCCCAGGTTTCCGATGATTCGGCGCTTTTGACAGTGATCGATGAAGTGATCGCGCAAAATCCGGCAGTGGTTGAGCAGGTCAAGTCGGGAAAATCCAATGCCGTGGGTTTTCTGGTCGGGCAAGCCATGAAGAAATCAGGCGGTCGCGCCAACCCCAAGAAATTAAATGAACTTATAACCCGGAGAATCACAGGTGCATAAGAAAATTTACATATTTGTTTTTATTGTCCTGTTGGCAATATCCACCATAGGGATTTCCCGTGGCCTGGCTGAAAACAAGAAGGACCTGTATTCTCAGGTCGAGCTTTTCAGTTATGCCTTGACCACCATCCAATCCGAATATGTGGATGAAAAAAGCCCGCAGGATTTGATCTACGGGGCGCTGAAAGGCATGCTCTCTTCGCTTGATCCGCATAGCCAATTCATGGATCCTGATGAATACAAGGACTTAAAGACCGAGACAGCTGGAAAATTCGGCGGGCTAGGAATCGAAATTGCCATGAAAGATAATTTGTTGACCGTCATTGCACCTTTGGAAGACTCGCCGGCGTGGAAAGCAGGCATTAAGGCAGGGGACAGGATCGTCAAAATTGGCCATGATGTCACGCGTGACATGGGCCTTGATGATGCGGTCAAAAAGCTCAGGGGTGAGCCGGGCACAAAGTTGGATATTACCGTCTTGCGTGAAAAAGATGCTTCCATCCATAATTTTACCATCACCCGGGAGATCATCCATGTGGATGATGTCAAAGACCCGCATTTGATGGCCGATCATATCGGCTATGTGCGGCTTACCGAATTCCGCGAGAATTCTTACGATCAATTGCATCAGGCCTTGGAAGCCTTGAAAACCCAGGGAGCGGACAGCTTGGTGCTGGATCTGCGCAATGATCCCGGAGGCCTGCTGGATGTGGCAGCTAAGATCGCAGAGGACTTTTTACCTGCAGGCAAGACCATTGTTTCCACCAAGGGAAGGCATGCTTCTGAGAATACCACGGCTGTCTCTGAAAACAAGAATGGAGATTTTTTGGGTTGGCCAATGGCGGTGCTGATCAATGAGGGATCTGCCTCGGGAAGCGAGATCGTGGCCGGCGCTTTAAGGGACAATAAAAGAGCGGTATTAGTGGGGACAAAGTCCTTTGGTAAAGGTTCGGTGCAATCCGTGATACCCTTGCCCGACGGCTCAGGATTGCGACTGACCACGGCACGGTATTTCACCCCTTCGGGCGTGTGCATTAACGGCGTTGGGATAACCCCGGATGTGGTCATTGAAAAGGTTACGTCTAACGAAGAAGACGAAATTAATGAAGAACACAAGATCAATAAAGAAAAGAACAAAGATGTCGATGAAGTGTTTGCGGACCTGGAGGGCACGGAAAGCAAGCAAAAAACGATGACGGTAAAAGACAAAAAGCTGGAGGAACAAATGAAGAAGGACGTGGAAGATATCCAGCTGCAAAGCGCGGTTAATGTCATCAAAGGCATCAAGATCTACCGGAAGTTCCAGCAAAAATAGCACAACTTTTTCGATAAATATATATGGCTAAAAAAAAGAAGACAAGTTCCTCTCATAAAGACACCAAGGCCGCTGCGATCATCACGGGATTGTTTGCGGCGGTCGTGATTTTATTCTTTATTTTTTCAAAGTCCCATCAAGAACCAAAGGAAACACACAAGCCTGCGCCCGTGTTGCCTGCTTCTGGGGAAGTGGAAGAAGCGTACATTCCTAATGAAAAGATCAAGACTGAAGCGCCGCCTGTCCAGCGGGTGGCGGCGCAGCATCTGGGAAATGTCCCGGGTGAGGGCGGGAAGATCGCGATCATCCTCGATGATTGGGGCCAATCCCTGGGCAACTGCAAATATTTGAAAGAAATACCTGAGCCGCTGGCGGTGTCCATCTTGCCGGGGTTGCGCCATACCAAGGACGTGGCCGAATGCGCTAAGCGGTATCATAAGCTGACCATGCTTCATTTGCCCTTGGAGGCCTTGCATAACAATGATTTTTACCCGCCGAATTACATCATCAAGACAAGCATGTCGCCAGACCTGGCTTCTAAAATAGTCGAAGATGATTTAAATCAATTGCCTTCCATCGAAGGGGTCAATAACCACATGGGTTCCAAGGCCACGGAAGACAAGTCCCTGATGAAGCTTATTTTCAAGAAAATAAGGAAAAGGGGACTGTTTTTTGTGGACAGCTTGACCGCTCATCAGTCCATTTGCGCAGGCCTGGCCGATGATATGGGCTTGCCTTTCGGTAAGAGGGACATCTTTTTAGACAATGTCAATACAAGGGATGCGATCATCAAACAACTGGTGGCCCTTGCCCAAAGGGCCAGGCGCCATGGTTATGCCGTTGCCATCGGCCATGACCGGCATTTGACCATGCAGGTCCTGAAAGATGAGATCCCCCTGCTTGAGAAACAAGGCTTTGAGTTTGTCAGCATTAAAGAGTTGCTCAAGAACAGATGAAAAAGATCCGTCTTATTTTAGGCATAGAAACTTCCTGCGATGAAACCGCGGCAGCGATTATTGCCGACGGCGTTAAAGTCCTTTCCAATGTCGTTGCCACCAGTCTTAAAGATCATCAGCATTTCGGCGGCATTATCCCGGAGATCGCTTCCCGCCGTCAGATAGAATTTATCCATTGGGTGGTGGCGCAAGCCCTAAGCAGTGCCAAGATGTCCTTAAAGGACATCGACGCTATTGCTGTCACACGTGCTCCTGGGTTGATCGGTTCCTTGCTGGTAGGTGTTTCTTTTGCCCGGGCTTTGAGCCGTGCCGCCGGACTGCCTCTTATTGAAATCGACCATATTAAAGCCCACCTTTACGCAAATTATCTCCAGCTGCCTCAAGGGCCGTTGGCCTGCCCTCAAGAATGCCTTCCGGCAGTTGGCCTGGTTGTTTCAGGCGGGCATTCCAGTCTTTTTTATATTAAGGATTTTAAGAATTTTAAATTGTTGGGCGCTACCCGCGATGATGCAGCCGGCGAGGCTTTTGATAAGGTGGCGCGCATTTTAGATTTGGGATATCCCGGAGGCCCGGTTATTGACCGTTTGGCCTCCAGCGGTGTGAATGAGCATATCAAGTTCCCCCAGGCATCCCTGGAAGGCTCTTATGATTTTTCTTTCAGCGGTACCAAGACCGCAGTGCTGTACTATACCCAAAGAAATAAAAATAGAACCGGCTATTCAACGGCGCAAGTGGCCTATGCTTTTCAAGAAAGTGTTGTCAATGTTTTGACTGAAAAGTCCCTTAAGGCCTGCAAAAAACTCAAGGTCAAGACACTTTTAGTAGGCGGTGGGGTGGCGGCCAATTCCGCCTTGCG
>CAZFON010000126.1:0-5834 GCA_964520185.1 uncultured Planctomycetales bacterium
CGCGGGGGGTGGCAAAGGCATCGATCTCGTCAATAAAGATCAGGCAGCCGCCTTCCACCGCGGCCAATTGGCGGGCCTTTTTGAACAAAGATTTGATGCGTGCCGCACCCATGCCCACAAATATGGCCACAAATTCACTGCCCACCGCTGATAAAAAGGGCAATTTGCATTCATGAGCGATAGCTTTGGCCAAATAGGTCTTACCGCAACCCGGGGGGCCGACCATCAAAATACCCTTGATCATGGTGCCGCCCATGGCCTTGACTTTGTTGGCATCCTTGATGAACTGCACGACTTCCCAAGCATCCCTTTTGGCGTTTTCCAGGCCAATGACATCGTCCCATTTGACGTCGGTCTTGCCTTTTTCAGCGCTATCTTTGCTGAGCATCTTGGAGAGGCCGCCGCCCATCATGAAATACATGTAGATATAAGCTGAAAAGAAAGCCTGCACAATACCGATGAACAAAAAGACCAGCATGTAGATGCCCATTTGGGCAAGCATGTTCTTGCGGTAAAAGCCTTCCATCCCAAAGAAACTGGTCCCTCCGTAATAGAGAAAAACGATCAGGAAGCTTACCAGTGCCGCGCAAAGGGCATAAAGCAGGATGCCTTTCCAGTAAACACGGATAAATTTAACAAGGCGGGTTTTCATCATAAATCTGTCCTTAATAGTATTTTAGAGTAAAAGATTAATAAGTATAACATATAAAAACATAGATCTTAAAGAAATTAATGCTGGATCAACTGGGCTGATCTGATCTTTTGTACCAAATCATCAGGCGCCGGAGTTGCATCAGGGGGTTTGATATCATCGGGATTTACCGTCTGGTATTTGACGGCTTGCGCGGCCTGCATCACCCGTTCAGTCAGGGTTTTGTATTCGGCTATCAGCGCGGCCAGCATGGCGCTTTGCTGGTATTGCTGGTTGATGCTTTGGGAAACCTGTGAGTCCGTGGGGATGGGATTAATGGTCGGCAGGTTATATTGCCAGGCATTGCTGCCATCACATCCAGGCCTGCATAAGGGCTGGCAGGCCGGAGCACAACTATTGCCCGGACCGCCTCCAGGGGAGACATCCACATTTGTCGGAGTGTAGGGATTGGTATCTGCGCCTTGCCCCGGATTGTTCTCGGCATTACTTTCACCATTGGTTTCAGTATTGTTTTGCGGACCTTCCCCATTGATCTCAGCGGTGCCTTCTGCGTTAGTTTCCGTGTTGCTTCCCATATTTTCTTCATTGCTTCCGGCGTTCATTTCCGTATTGGATCCGGGGTTGTTCTCTGCGTTCATCCCCGCATTGCTTTCGGAATTTTCTCCCGAATTGTTTTCGGCAGATTTCCCCGATTCCTGGCCGGCATTCGTTGCTTCGGACCCTGATGCATTGGCAGCTGTCAACGCATTCGGATTGGATTGGTTCAGCTCGGGGTTATTTCCTGCCTGCCCGGATTTTGAGCCTGATAGAGCATTCCCGTTAAATAGGCCTTGCTGGCCTTGCCCCCAACCCATCAAGGCCCCTAAGAATTGGAAGAAATTTTGTGAAGAGGAATGAGACCCACCGTAGGCAGCGCTGTTTTGCAGTGACCGATTGGGCCACACGGGCAGGAACGCCAAAGCGATCAAGATCCCTATCAACCATATGTTCAATGAATTCTTTTTTTTCATCATCTTACCCGCAAACTCCGGAAAAACATTCCTTAAGGCTTAATTTGCCATAAACACCCTGGCCCGCGCTGTTGACAAGAGGCGGGAAGCCCGGCGGAGCCAGGACCATGAGCCTGTTATCATAAGACTGGATCTGGTTCCAGCCGTCAACCAATTGTCCATTACTATTGACAACCCCGGTACACCCGCTGGCATAATTGACCAGGCTGCCGAATTGGGACATCACGGCCCCGTCCAATCCGTTATTGATGGGGTCAGGGTTTTTTGAATATTGATCCACATTGAATGAACCAGTGAGGGCCACCACCACCGCTTGAATAGCCAGTTGAGCGGGGGCGCTGGCCTCGATCACCGTGACATTGTTATAAGCCACCAAGCCCACGAGGTCAGTGCTGGAGGAATTAGACGTAGGGTTACTGTTGTATTGAACATCACCGGAAACATAGACATTTTGGTCCGCGGCCACGGTCAGCTGGCCGTTAACAGTGCCTTGCACGGTCACATTGCCGTCGGCAGTACTGGAATTGCACTTGGGAATGGTTTTGGAGCTTTGCACGTAGACCACACCGGCCGCGGGGATGCTCATGGTCGTATTACTATAGGTAGCGGTGGTGGAGCAGTTGGAATTTTTGACCTTTCCGGTGACCGTAATGGTCCCGTTGGCATTAAAGATGACCGTGCTGGTGCCGGTCAGGGTCAGGCCGCCGTTGCTCGCCGCGGTTTGAAAGTTAGCCAAGGTGGAGGGAGGCGGCAAGTTGATGGCAGGTGCATTATTGGTCAGGCCGTCGGGGAAAATATAGGCTGGATCGCTTTTGGTCGTGGAAGACGGGTCTGTTCCGGTGCCGTAATTATAATTAGGAGAAGCGGAGACTTCTGCCGTCGCACCGTTAAAGACCGGGTTGCCCATGATATTAAACTGGCCGTTGGTCTGCACCGGTCCGGTGGTCAACATGCCTGATATCCACCATAAGGTCCCTAATTGAGGATTGATCTCCGTTTGGCTCCAATAAGCATATCTTGAAAAAGATGCGGCAATGATCTTTAATTGCAAGATCCTGGATGTTTTGCCGTAAGTGCCCTGGGAGGTGATGATATAGGTCGTCCTGGGGTTGCCTGAATACTGGACGTTCACGATATAACTCCCATTGGTTGACCCCGCGCCCAGCGCATATGTTCCTGTATCCGTTGTTGCCGACGGAATATAAGGAGCGCTGCAGGTAGAGGGGGTATTATAATTAGTGCATGTGCTCGAAGGGATGATGGTGAGGCCGGATTGCACGATGTGATTATAGGCATCTGCCAGGCCTGCTTCGGCGATATAGTAGGCCTTTCTGGAATTGGCGGTGATATTGGCTTGTCTGATCCCGTTAGACACGGAGAGCATATACACGGCCATGAAGGAGATGAGCAGAAAGAGAAAGCTCAGCGAGAGGACCAGCGCAAATCCTTTGTTATTATGCAGACGGCTCATGGATGGTTCCTCAATAGCACAAAGGTAGAAGCGGTGCCGCTGTTATTAAAAAGCTGGGAGGAGGCCTTTTGGGTCAATGCCACATCGATCTCAACAACTTTCGTTGATGCTGCGGCAGGAGAGCCCACCATAGCAGGTGAAAAACGCAAGGTCATGGTGCTGCCCGTAGGGGCCGTATAGATGACGTCATAACCAAGCGGATTTGATGTCGGATGATGGTACAACAGTTTGGAAAATGTCGCGTCCAGGTAATACCATCGCGCGCTGGCGTCCGTGTTGTTGCACGTCGCCGGGTTGTCCTGGCAAAAATAAAGCAATCCGGAATTCCCGACGGGTACGCCAAAAGTTTGAGAAGTGACCAAACGATAGACAACGCCGGATTCCACCTGCCCGTCGATGATCTTGCTAAGGGCAAGGTTGGCCGCATCCTGCATGTTCTGCCCGGCCACACCTGAGGAATAAACCTTGCCGGAGATGGTATAAAAACCATAAACGCCGGACATGAGAATGAGGGTAAAGGCGAGCGCCATGATCATTTCAAGCAAGTTAAAACCTTTATTGTTTGTCAGTGTATACATAAGCTAATTGAGCATCGTATCGCTAATAATGATATCCGCCGCATAATATTCATTCATAGGGGCTTTTAACCCGACCACTTGTTCATTCCAGCTGATCTTCACCGCCATATGCGCTGTCGAATAATAAGAGTAGGCCGCACCCACGGCCGGCTGATAGGTTGCCGTGTATTTGGTCTGCAGTCCTCCGCTGTTGGTGTAAACTGTCGGGGTGATGGTGATGGTCGCTGTACCGCAAAAAAGATTAGGATTAGTGGCACAATTGACATTGGCGTAATTGCCTTTGGTGTCCAGGACGACCTGGCCGACAATAGGGGGATTGACCGGATTAATGACAGCCAGCATGGGTGCAAAAGTACTGACCGGATTCTGGCGCTGTGTTTCGATGATCTGCTGGGCCGCATAGGCGGCCTGGATCTTGTGTTTTGAAAAGGAGCCTAATAGCCGGCTGTTAGTGAGCATATTGGCTGCAAAGGGAAGGAAAATAACAAAGATCCCCACACTTACCAGTATCTCAGCCAAGGTAAAACCGCTTTTATTGGATAACCGACCCATCTTAAGCCCTCTGGTTTAAATCCTGATGACTCCATTTTCATTTTACAGGCTTTCAAATAGCCCGCAATAAAAAACCCGGATGTTTCTCAACAATCGAGTAGCATTCGGGTTATGAAATCTTATGATAGATCACCGTCAGCAGCTCGACTGCCGTGCCCCTGCTCTTGCAATCCGCAAGAAATGCGACAGGGGTTTAGGCCCGATCCTTTGCGTCACCAGCTTTCGCTGGTTTTGCCGTATACTTCAGTTTAAGTATGCCACATATTCGTTGGCTGTCAAGACAGCCGCGGGGGAGGGGAAAACCTTGACGGCCTATCTAAACTGTGTTAAGTTATCTCTTTCTTAAGTGGTTCGTATACTAACATTTAAATATTTTTTTATAGAGGGTTATATGTCTAAGATCAAATCTGTCAAGGCGCGTGAGATCATCGATTCCCGGGGGAATCCGACTATAGAGGTTGACGTTCTTTTGAAATCCGGGGCTTTTGGCCGTGCGGCTGTCCCTTCAGGGGCCTCCACCGGTGAGCATGAAGCCATCGAGTTACGCGACGGGGACAAGTCCAGGTTCGGCGGCAAGGGCGTTTTGAAGGCGGTTAACAATGTCAATACCGTCATCGCCAAGGCCATTAAAGGCAAGAAAGCTGATTTTAAAGAGATCGACAAAATAGCCATAGCCCTGGATGGCACAGAGAACAAGGGCCGCTTAGGGGCCAATGCGATCTTAGGGGTGTCACTGGCAGTGGCCAAGGCCGCGGCCAACGACAAAGGTGTTTCCCTATATAAGTATATCGGGGGCAGTAAGGCTAATGTTTTACCGGTGCCCATGATGAATATCATCAATGGCGGGCTGCATGCGGACAACAACCTGGATATCCAGGAATTCATGATCATGCCCGCAGGCGCGCCGAGCTTCTCCAAGGCCTTGCAATGGGCCTGTGAAGTGTTCCATTCGTTAAAAAAGATCCTTCATGATAAGAATTTGGCCACGTCCGTCGGTGATGAAGGCGGTTTTGCGCCTAATCTTGGCAGTAATGTAGAGGGCTTGGAGATCATCATCCAGGCCATTGAAAAGGCCGGATACAAACCAGGCAAGGATGTTTTTATAGCCCTTGACCCGGCTTCCAGCTCATTTTATGAAAATGGCCAGTATGATTATGACGGCAAAAAAGTTTCCTCGAAAGACATGATCGATGCCTACGCCCAAATGGTGGCCAGGTATCCGGTGCTTTCCATTGAAGACGGTTTGGCTGAGAATGACTGGTCAGGCTTTAAGGCCATGACTTCCCGTTTGGGCAATAAGCTCCAGATCGTTGGGGATGATCTTTTCGTGACCAACAGAAAATATCTTCAGCGTGGTATTGATGAAAAGGCCGCTAACGCGATCTTGATCAAGGTCAACCAGATCGGCTCTTTGTCCGAGACCCTGGATACGGTCAATTTGGCCAAGAAGAACCACTTTCATTCGATCATGTCGCACCGTTCCGGCGAGACCGAGGACACCACGATCGCGCATTTGGTCGTGGCCACAGGTATAGGCCAGATCAAAACAGGTTCTTTGTCACGTACGGACC
>CAZFON010000127.1:0-5791 GCA_964520185.1 uncultured Planctomycetales bacterium
CTGTGTCTGCAGCAGCAGAGCTTTCTGTATATGACATATTATTTGTAGCCGATGGCGTAGACACCTTTAATGTGGCAGTTCCGGCATTAGCACATCTACTTTCTTTTCCGATGTTTAAATTAAGGCAAGAATCCATAGCAACCTTATATGTTTCAAAAGTCGCAAATGCCTCCTGGGATTTACTTTTGTTGACATTTTGGAAGAAGTTTGGCAAAGCAATAGCTGCCAAAATACCTACAATGATCAAGACAACTATAATTTCTATAAGCGTAAAACCGCTTTTGTTGATCTTTTTCATGTTTTTCTCCTTGGTTTTAACCTTATTTTATAATATAACTGCGACTCCACATAAAGTATAACACCCCAACAAAGCTTGTCAAATATAGTTGAAAATATTTTTTAATGTAAGTGAGAACCTTGACCAAGCTTAAATAAAGGTAAAAAGATCGAGACAACAATGGTTCCAATGACAGCCGCCATGAAAACCAGCATAAAAGGCTCAACCATGGTCCCAAAGCGTTTCATAAACGCTTCTACATTGGACTGATAGTAATCAGCCACATGCTGGAGCATTTTGCCCAGCTCTCCGGTCTCCTCTCCTACCTTGATCATCTGCACCGCCATCATCGGAAAGAAAGCCGATTCGAGCAGAGCATCAGCCATGCCCTTGCCTTCGCGTACCCCTTCACGCACCTGGGCCACCACCAATCCGCAGGTCTTGTTATCAACCAGTTTCTCCGTGATCTCCAAAGCGTACAAGATCGGGACCCCGCTCTCGATCAAGATCGCCATCTGCGCTGAAAAACGTTCCACCACGATCAATCGCGTCACGTCACCAACGATCGGGAGCTGGTACATCACCTTCTCAAACTGCAAGGTCCCCATAGGGGTTGCAATATAAGTTTTTAAAAAGAACCCGATACCAATTACGATGCCGGAAATGATCATCAGATAACGTCTGATAAAATCAAACGTCCCCAGAAGACATCGGGTCATAAGCGGCAATTCTGCGTGCATGGCATGAAAGACATCTTCAAACCGCGGGGCCACGACCAAGGCAAAGAACACCACTGCTCCTATACACACCACAAAAAGGATTATAGGATAGACCATGGCTGAAATGATGGCTGACCGGAACGCCGCGTCCTGCTCCACGTGCTGGGCCAATTTGTTAAGCACCAGAGGCATGGTCCCGGAGGCTTCCCCTACCTCAGCCAGGCTGACCCAAAACTGGTTAAAGATCTTGGGGTGCTTGGCCAGGGCGACACTTAAGGAAGAACCTTGTTCAATATCATCATGGATCCGTGTGGCCGCAATAAAAAGCTGTTTGCTTTGGATCTGCGAGAGGATGACATCCAGGCTGCGCAACATGGTCACGCCGGCTTCCAGCATGGTCGCCAGCTGACGGGAAAAGACCAGCAGGTCTTCTATCTTACAGGTGTCATGGTCAAACCTGAATTGGGCTGCCCTTTTATCGCCCCTGAGCACGGATTTTTCCATGGCCAGGCGGATCTTGACGATAAAATAACCTTCGCCTTGCAGTTTCTCAACGAGCTCGTCCTCGCTATGGGCCTGGACAATGTCCGTTTTGGTCTTGCCGTTGCTGTCTTTGACGGTATAAGAAAAGATCGGCATAAAAATTTACGTGCTGGTTGTTACTCCCAGGACTTCATCTACACTGGTAAACCCGCTTTCCACCTTTTTCATCCCTGCCTCGAAAAGCGTGTCCATGCCGTTGCGCCTGGCCGCGTCCTTGATCTGATCATAGGTCGCTGAACGCGCGATCAAACTGCGGACCTCTTCATTGATGGCCATTACCTCGGAGATAACCATACGGCCTTTATAGCCGGTATGATTGCATTCATCGCAACTCTTGGCCCGGTAAATCAAATCGCTTTTGATCTTATAGCCCCCGACCACCATCCCGTTGGCCTCATAGGCTTCCTTGCATTTGGGGCAAAGCCTGCGGGCCAGGCGCTGGGCCACGATCATGACCAATGATGGCGTCAGCAAATAATTGGGAACCCCGATATCGATCAGGCGCGCGATCGCTGAAGCGGCATCGTTGGTATGCAAGGTGGACAAGACCAGGTGCCCTGTCAGGGCCGCGCGAAGGCAGATCTGGGCGGTTTCCAGGTCACGCACCTCGCCCACCATGATGATATCAGGGTCCTGCCGCAAAAAAGCGCGCAAGGCCGAAGCAAAAGTAAGGCCGATATCAGGGCGCACGGACACCTGGTTGATACCATCCAGCTTGAATTCCACCGGATCTTCGCAGGTCATGATGTTCAAACTGGGGTCAAAAACCTCGTTCAAACAGGAATATAGGGTCGTTGACTTGCCGCTCCCCGTCGGACCGGTGACAAAGAACAAGCCATAGGTGCTGTTCAAGGCCTTGCGGATGTTTTCCAGCTGTTTGGGCTCATAGCCCAGATTGACAAGTTCGAATTTTACGGCCCCTTTGTCCAAAATACGCAAGACCGCTTTCTCGCCGTGGACCGTCGGTACCGTGGAAACGCGCATGTCCACGGTCCTGTCTTCCAGCTTGGCGGAGATGGCCCCGTCCTGCGGCAGGCGTTTCTCGGCGATGTCCATTTTGGCCAGGATCTTGATACGCGAAATAATGGGCAAATGCAAGTGTGCTGCCGGGGGAGGGATCTGATATAAAACACCGTCGATACGATAACGGATCTCCAGCCTGTCCTTGAAAGGTTCGATATGGATGTCGCTGGCCCGCTCATCGATGGCTTGGCGGATGACCAGGTCAACCAGCTTGACGATGGGCGCCTCCCCTGCCTTGGCGATCAAATGGTCTATAGAGAGCTCGGAATCAGCGACAAAGGATTTTTCTTCCACCTTGCTGCTGCGCTCCCCATCGACATAGCTTTTCTGTAGGGCCTGGTCCAGTAGGGAGCCTTCAGACCTGTTGACCGACTCGCCGCCCCCTGCACCCGTATAAAATTCATCAATGGCCTTGATCAGGTCCTTCTTGGTGGCAATGATCAAGTTCAGATCGCATCCGGTGAGGATCTTTAAATTGTCCAAAACAAAGAAATCCAGGGGATCGAAAATGGCAACGGTCAAGGAATGCATGTTCTTGCTTAAAGCAAGGACCAGGTTCTTCTTGGCAAATTCATAACTCACCAGCTTTTCCAGGTTTTGGTCCGATTTCGGTTTAAGCAAACCGGACATATAGGAAGCATACGGCAATGATAATTGAGAGCCAAGGGCAATGGCAAAGTCTTCCTCTTTTATCATGCCTACCTGAATCAAAATCTCACCCATACGGCTTCCTTTTTGCCGTTTCTGGATGTTGAGCGCTTCCTGCAGTTGACTTTCGGTGATAAGACCTTGCTTGATCAATAACTCACCGATTCTCATTCTGGCCATAGGCGGAATTTATTTCATATCGTAAGAGTTTAAACTTTTATCGATCTGCAGGACCCGGTCATCGGCATCCTGGATATCCAGGGCGGCTTGGGCGGACATGGACAAACTTTCTGCCTTAAAAGGCGATTGGCTAGGGTCGTCGATGATGTGGGGGGTAAGAAAAATGACCAGCTCACGCTCATTTTTAGACGTGGTGGTCGAACGGAAAGCAGCGCCGATCATAGGCAAATCTCCCAAAAAGGGAAGTTTGTGGATATTTTTGGAGTCCTGGTTGCGTAACAATCCTCCAATCACCATGGTCTGTCCGTCCTTTAATTTCAAAATGGAATCCGAACCTCGGGTCTCTGGATCAAATATTTGTGAAGAGTCGTTACCAGCCGGCTGCACCTGGGAAAGAATAACATCAATGACCTTGGGAGAAACCGCCATGGTCACCTCGCGGGTCAACAAATTAGCCTGAGGCGTGACCTTTAAGATCACACCGGTTGTAAAGCGCTCAGGGGTAGTGGTCGAAGTATTCAGGGTCCCTGATGTCCCAATGGTGGTTGACGTGAGGCTGATGGCCTGGTCCGTCGATATCTCTATTTGGGCTGTTTCATTGTTCAAAGTCAATATCCGGGGCCGTGCCAGGGTCCGGGCATCGGTTTGACTGGCCAGAAAATTCAATACCGCTGTCATGCCGTTGGCATTCCATCCCGTGGTAAGATTGCTGTTTGAAGTTGAGGAAGAAGAGCTGGAGCTAGAGCTGGAGCTGGTAGTAGAATTGCCTGTACCGGACCCAAAAGGCCAATTGGCAAACTTCGAGCCTCCTGTAAAGCTCAGCGGTGTGGCTCCATATGTTATGCCCAGCTGGTCTGCCATGCTTTTGGATACATCCAGCATTTCCACCTCGATCAGGATCTGCGGTGTCGGCACATCCAGCTTGGCAATGGTACTTTCGATAATATCGAACTGGGATGGCACATCCGTGACGATCAGGCTGTTGGTGCGCGGGTCTTCAACCACCTTGCCTTCCGCAGAAAGAGAATCCTTGATCACCTGTTCAAGTCCTGAACTTTTCGAAGAAGACGTGTTGTTCGTTAACGAAGTCCCAGTCCCTAACGTCGAAAATATTTTTGAGTCGGAAACCGAAGCATATTTAAGCTGATAGACCCTGGTGATCTTGGTTTTTTCTGTGATAGACTTAGGCACCACCACAAACACATTGGCGTCATCCTGCATTTGATAAGCCAACCCATTGGCATCCAATATCATTTGCAAGGCCTGGTTCAACGGCACCTTATTTAAATAGAGAGTGATCTTCCTGTCTTCCACGTCGTGGGATGCAATAAAACTCAATCCCGTTTGCTGGGAAATGATTTTTAATACATTGATCAACGAAGCGTCTTTAACATCAATGAAAATGGACTTTGAAGTGTTGAAATCAGGGTTGATAAAACGGTCTTCCATGTCCACCGCAAAGGACCTGTGGGGAAGGCCCCATAAAACAACTGTCAACAGCACTGTCAGGATAGATTTGATCATAAAAGATTCAATCAAGAATACATTAACCAATAATCAAAAACTAATCAACTTTTAAAAAGAATTTTTTGGATTTATATAATAACCAGACCTTGTCCTTTTCAATAGAAATGATCCGGGCCCCTTTAATGCTTCCACCCACCGCAATGTCCTGGTCATCGATAATGGCCTCACTGGGAATGTCCTCCCCCACCACCACCCCCTGCAGATGAAGCTCAGGCAATTCTATGACCGCAGGCGCAACTGGTTTAGGTTTGGGTTTAGGTTTGGGTTTCTCCACATGCGGTTTAACAACCCGCGGTGGCGGGACCGGCTTAGGGGCCACAACGATGGGCTTGGGCAGCCCCGCCTCAAAGGGGTCTTTGACAACAGCCAATTTTTCCATAAATTGCTGCTCATCGCTCATAAGCTCATCAGCCCTAAGTGCATAAGGCCCTATACAAAAGAACAATATTAAAAAAAATAATTTTATCATGAATGAATAAGCACCGCACTGATATTTACATCAAAGACGATCTTCCCGTCTTCCTCTTCATGGCCGGACCATGAGTCGATCCTTAAAGGAGACGGGGACCTTTCTATCTTTCTTAAAAAAAGCATCAATGTTCTAAAATCATCGCAATGTGCGCTAAAGCTAAGGTTGATCTGATCGTATAGCCCCAGGTTCCTGCCTTCGCTGGGGTTAAGAGAAGCAATGGTCACGTGGTTCTCTTTGGCATAATTATTGACCAGGGAGATCATCTCAACTTCATTGACAGGTTTAAGTAATGATGCTTGAAAATCTTTAAAACTTTGGATGGACGTATCACGGCTCTTAATGGCATCAAGTTTTGCCTGAGCCTGGGATATCTGCTGGTGGATGGCCGTCTCTTTTTTATGG
>CAZFON010000128.1:0-5742 GCA_964520185.1 uncultured Planctomycetales bacterium
AGGCCGTGGTCACTGCTACGTGTGAGAAGGATGATCTGCATGCGCCGGATGCCTATGGGTATTTTCATTCCTGCTCCAAAGACCTTTCAGCCACCGGCGCCAGGTTTGTCGTTGGTCAGGGTGTCAACGAAGGGGAACATTTCAGGATTGCGTTGGAATTGCCGGATTCCTTGTCGCCTTTATTGATCGAATGCGAAGTGGTATGGGTCAAACCATTGGAGAAACTCAGATCAAAACTAAAAGAAGCAGTGGAAGTGGGTGTCAGGTTTGTTAAATTAGATTCACCTCACGATGATGAAAAATTGAGGGATTATTTGAAGAGTATTCAGTAAAATGGCGTATCAGATTTTAATCGTAGATGATGATGCGGATTTCCGTGAAGAGATCCGGGATTGTCTTCACCACTATACAGTCATAGAAGCAGCTAACGGCGCTGATGCATTGGCCCTTTTAAAGAAGCCTAATGCCATTGACCTGGTGGTCCTTGATGCCGTGATGCCTCTTATATCAGGGTTGGAGGTTTTGCGGGAAATAAAGAAAATTAAGCCCGCGCTTGCCATTATCATCCTCACCGGCCAGAGCAGTAAGGACATCGCTATCGATGCCCTTAAGGGGCGTGCCGACGATTATATTGAGAAACCCGTCAATGTCGCTAAATTCCTGGAAACGGTGCAAAGCACTCTTGCTGCCAGGGCCAGGAAGGATTTCAAGGCTGTTAATGGCATCCATGCCAAGATCGAGCAGGCCAAGCAGTTCATTGAACGCAATTTTGACAAGAAAGTCACCCTTGATGACATGGCCTCACAGATCTGCCTGAGTCCGAAATATTTCAGCCGGATCTTTAAAGAGATCACGGGGCAGGGTTTCAATGAGTACCGGCTTTCCATCAAGACCGCGCAAGCTTGTGATCTATTGATAAACTCGGATTATACGGTCACACAGATCGCGGACCGCTTGGGTTACCAAAATTTGGAATCATTCATCCGCATGTTCGAGAAGATCCTCAAGCAGTCTCCCACCCAGTACCGCCGCAAGAACCAGAAGAACACCTTAAAAAGTAACAAAAAGGTGAAAAAGGTGACAGGTACAATTTAATCAAAAATGTACCTGTCACCTTTTTTTAGGTGCATTCTTTTGTTATCATAAGAATATGTCGCAGGACTTCAAAGAAAAGGCCCGCTTTTGCCTGTATTTTGTGGTGATCGTATCAGTCAGTCTGGCTGTCTTTTACCCTTCTTTTCAACATACCTTCCGTTCGGACCAGATCGTTTATTTTGCCAATACACGTGCCAAGAGCGAGCTCATCCCGCTATGTAAGGATTATTATGCCTACCCTCAGGTTAGGTATTATTTTCCCGGTGACGCTTTTTTATTCCGTCCTCTGACTTTTGTCCTTTTGGGATTTGAAAAGGCCGCCTTCGGTATGCACTATGCCTATTGGCACCTCTTTAGTTTTGTACTGCATATGCTGACGGTCTTCTTTTTATTCAGGATATTGTACGACATCAGGGCTGGCATCTTTGCTTTTCTTTTTAGCCTTCTTTATGCTTGCTTGTACGCGAACATGGAGGCCGTGATCTGGGAACACATCAGCGGCTATGTGCTTTTTAATGTCTTGGTGTTAGGCGGTTTTTTTTATTTTAAAAGGAGCTTTGAAGGCGGGCGTCGTAATGACCTGGCGATCGTTTTGTTTTTTCTTTTGACCTGTTCATTTTTACATGAATGGGGAAATTTATTTTGTATCCTGTTCGGCATTTGTTTTTATTTTAAGAACAAGCAGGCGGGAAGGATACAGGATAACTGGAAAGTCGGGTTATTTTTCATACCCTTAGTGGTGTATGCATTGGCCTATTTTTGGGTCATGGGGCACTATTGGGCAGGCCATTCGGCCTTCGATCTTAAAGTCACGCCATTTGTCTACCTATGGCATGTTATTGGGTTAGTCCCGCAGTACTTTTGTCAATTGCTTATTAACGGTCTTTTCCCATCTTTGTTGGCAGGCAAAATTACCGGGATGAGCCGTCTTAGTTTTGATCATAAATCAGTTTTTTCTCCATGGTTTTTGTTTAATCTGACAGCTGTCATGGGTATGGTGTTCTTTATTATTGGGGGATTTTCCAAAGACGTTGTTAAGCACAATAGATCTTTCCTTTTTTTGTTGGCGGGGATAATGAGCTGCCAGATTATCTCCATGCCCCTGATACGTTTGTTAACTCATGGAGAAAAGTATATTCTTCAAGACAGTTCTTATTATGGTTATTTTTTCTGGAGTTTTGCTTTGGTGGCCGTTTATATGCTGGTGGATTGGCCCAGCCTTGAACTTTCAGGAAATAAGGTCCTAAAGACAGGACGGATCATGTCCATGGCTGCGCTTATTTTATTGAATGCAGGCAGTACATGGGAGATGAATCAGGTCATCAAAGAAGGAAGATGGGCCTGGCAGCAGTACATCGACAAACTCAATAGGTTGGTGGAGCTTCACGGCAAGGAAAAGGATTTTAGTTTTTTCATCCGGAACGACGTGCAGATCAATCTTGCTTATCGCCTCAAAGGATCAAAGCGCCCTGCAATGGATAAATTAAACCTTGCCTCGATATTTTATTTTCCGTACTACAATGACCGGAGCCCTAAATATATTTTTTTGCTGGGAGAAGACGATTACCTGCACCCCTTACTGGCTCAAGAGCGATTTAATGGCAGACAATAATTTATTTGGTTCAAAGGGTTTGGTGATAGCAGGATAAAGCTGTCCGCAGACATTGATCTCGTCGAGTTTGGAATCGCTCGGCAGGTTGGTGGCCAAGACCGTGAAGAAAAGCACCGGGATCTCGCGTGTGATGTAATTGGTTTTCAGGAGTTTGACGACTTCGCCTCCGGACAGGTCGGGCATCATGACATCCATGATGATCAGATCAGGCTGCAGCTCGACCGCTTTGTTAAAGCCCTCATTGCCGTTGTGAGCAGTGATGACATCGTAATTGTTTTTTTTAAGTCTGTTGGCGGCCAGTTCAACGAGGTCCGCATCATCATCCACGATCAGTATTTTTTTCATGATATCTTATCCCTTTCTTACTGCTTCTCCATGACGACAGGCAAGGTAAAAATAAATTTCGTGCCGACCCCTTCAGCGCTTTCTGCGTGGATCTGGCCCTTATGCAACTCAATAATGCTTTTGGAAATCACCAGCCCCAGGCCCGTCCCTCTTTCCTGATGGCCTTCCCATCGGCCGATCTGGTAAAAATCCGAGAAGAGAAACTCCAGGTCTTTGTGGGATATGCCGATCCCGGAATCAGAAATCAAACATTCCAGAAAACCTTCCTTTTTAGCGGCTGATATTTCAATGACGCCCCTGGGAGTGAACTTATGGGCATTGCCCACCAGATTAATAAGGACTTCAGTGATCTTATCTTTGTCAGCCATTGTTTCCAAAGGTTCAGGCGGCAAATCGAGTTTTACAGTCAGGCCTTTTTGTTCCATTTTGGCGGAAAAGTCAGATACCACTTCCTTGATGATGCCCCCAAGATCTATTTTTCTTTTGTAGAGCTCGTATTTCCCTTTTTTGATCTTGGAGAGGTCCAGCATATTATCAATGAGCTTTTTTAAGCTGTCGATGTTCCGTAAGGACATGTTGAAATACCGCTGTTGTTGTGCGTTGACTTCCCCATACATCCCTTCGGAGAGCTGACGGATGCTTTCCTGGATGATGGTCAGGGGCAGGCGGAACTCGTGGGAAACGTTATTGACAAAGTCATCCTTGAGATGGTCCAGGGCCTCGAGCTCGGCATTTTTCTTTTTTAATTCATTAATATTTTTGTTGAATTTTTGGATGATGGCATTAAATGTCATGCTTAAGGAGGTTATTTCATTTTCTTTTTCGCCTAGCTCTTTGACGATCTGCGGTTCCAAATAGGCGGACAGTTCTTCGCGGCTTTTTTTGGTGATGCTAAAGGCCTCAGTCAACAAGGCACGGATGGAAAAAAATCCGACCAGGACACCAATGACCATCAAGGCCATGGCCATGACCCCTATATTGGAGCTTTTCACATAAACATAGTAGAGAAGGGACATGGGGATGATGGAAGATATAAGAAAAAGAATGGCGAATTTACGCAGGACAGAAACTTCGTTAAGAGGGGTGAGGTTGAATTTTTTATTCATTTAATATTTAATTTTACTCAGAATGGGTCATCTTGGGAAGCGATATCCTGAATTTCATTTTATCACAATTTTTAACAAATTGGAGATATGAAACTGGGGGTTAAAGGGGCTTAGATACCATAATTCCAGGGGTTTTTGGCCTATGGTTACCAAATGGTAGTTTTGGCGCAAGAAATTTTCGAATTCCCGATGAGGGTCATAGAGGACAATGGCCGAATTTGTCGCATATACCGGTTGGTGCTTTTTTAAGGTGTCGTCCAACTTGATTTTAAAGTCATTCAGATCCTGGACAGGCAAATGCCCGTTAGCCATGGCCAGGGGTTTAAGGTACGCTTTGCGTCCGGAATAATAGGTAATAAACAGGGCATCATCCGCAGACAGGATCTGGGCATCAGCTTTAGTGGAGAGACCCACCCATCGGTAATAATCAGGGATCAAGGCGTCATGGTGACGCCGGAGAAAGGTCTGATAGGTGTTTTGCAAGGGGACAAAAAGGATTATTAGAAAACTGAGCATGGCAAGCAGGCGCCAAACCATCCATTTATGTTTTAGGTTGCTTGTTAATAAGATACTGAGGGGGATGATGAAGGCAGGAAGGATGATATTTAAAAAGCGAGGCACGCTGGTAGCGGTATTGCCGTAAAAGCCCAGAGGAGGCGTTATCCATAATATGAGGAAAATAAAAAGCCTTTTGTCGGTCCTTGCCGTATTTCCAAGCCCGACGCAAGAACAAAGGAGGCCGAGGAGGCTAAAAGCTTTCAGGAGATACCCAAAAGTCATGATCAACGATCTTGAAAATAACCCCTGGAAGTTATTGCTGAGACCTATTTTCCAAAAACTTTTGGCTTGAAGGAGATAAGGAGTGTCATGGGACAAAAAATAGGGTAGATGAAAGATGATAATGGTCGAAATGATCATTGCCGAAAATAAAAAGAAGACAGGGGTTTTAGTTTTGGGCGAGGCCTGGGGCCCAATGCCTAAGATAAATAAGGAAGCGACCGACGGAAAGGTAAATATAAAGTCCTGCAAGCGGGTGGCACCCATAAATCCCAGGAACAAAGCACTGAATACCAGATGTCTTTTGTCGTTTGATCCCTGAAAGCAAAGAAGCTGCCAGAGGCCCAGCAGAAGGAAGCATAAGGCCGGCGCATGATTGATGCCGTAGGTGGAGCTGTCTAAAAAGATGGGATTCAGCAATAAAAGCAGGGAAGCTGAGATGGCTGTAAAAATATTATTGCTGATTTTAAAGGTCAAAAGATAAAGGGCCCAAACAGCCGTTGAACCAAAAATCACACCGATCAAATTAACAGCAAGGAATTTGCTGAATTGCGCCGGTGTCTCCTCCTCAAAACGCGACATGCCGGCGATACCGGCGATGTTGCACAGTACGTGCAAGGTTTCCCATTGGGCAATGACTTGCTCGATAAATTTTTCGCAGGCATCGTAATGAGTCACATCGAGCAGCGACCATTCCGCTTTACCGCCAAAAGCACGCACCTCATCGGCGGTTTGCTTGACACCCGCCTCATTGAGGTCAACGCACCAGACACGACCGCCTTCTTTCCCGAGCCGCAAGGCCGTAGC
>CAZFON010000129.1:0-5709 GCA_964520185.1 uncultured Planctomycetales bacterium
GTCAAAGACGAATGTCTATATAAAGAAATTCGAACAAAGATCACGCGAGACAGGGATCGCTGTCTGGATGGAATTTAAAGATAAATATTCCATCGGCAACCGTATCAAAAGAGCATTAAAATTACAGCCATTGAGGGTGTGTCATTACCCCTGGGACTGTATTTCCATAACCAGCGAAGGGAATGTTTCTGTTTGCTGCATGTTGTTTCGCATAGATAAAGTGAAGCAATATGACCGGCAAATCCTGGATATACTTAACAGCGCACCTTTTCAAGAGTTCCGGGCAAAGGTCAATTCCCCAACCCCTAATACCGAATGTTTGACTTGTCAATTCAAGAACCCGGTCTCCCACGAACAGGTGTTCTTAGAGCTCTTGATGAAACGGCTCGATCAACAAAAGGAGCGTTAAAATTGCCGGCGGTTGATTGTATAATTTGTAAAAAAAGAAATACCTTCAGGATAAGCGGAAAAGTTAAATATGACCGCCACCAACGTGTGGTTTTGTGCAGGAATTGCGGATTGGTCTATCTAAATCCCAGAAGGGACCAACAGGAATACGATGTTTATTACCGTGACTCTTATTTCCATGAATTCATGGATTATTTTGATTCTCAAGAGGGGCTTTTAAAGTGGTGGGTCGATCAAGGACAGTATATCCTTGATAAAACCAGGCCTTATTTGAAGGCCCCTGCGAAGGTTTTGGAGATCGGCTGTGCAGGGGGAGGCATCCTGGATGTTTTTAAACGAGCCGGCCATGATGTGACCGGTTTGGAGGTTTTGCCTTATTGGATTGAATTTGCCCAGAAAAATTTTCAGATCACCATTGTCGATCAAGACTTCCACGCACTCATCAATGAGAAGAAACAATTCGATCTCATCATCCTTTCTCACTTTCTGGAACATCTGCTTGATCCTGTTTCATGGCTGGAAGAGTTGAAGCCATTGCTTTCTGCGGGCGGACTGATCTATGTCGAAACGCCCAATATCAGGGATATTCCCCAAAAACTGGGTCTGCAAAATTATTTCTGCCTGGCCCACACCTATTATTTCAGCCCGGACACCTTGAAGCTTATCATTCAGAACAGCGGGTTTGAGGTAAAATTTTCAGATGTAGGGCGTGAGGTCATCCGGTATTTAATCCTTCCTGTTGACGATCCGGAGGTTAAGGGTTCGTGCCAAAATTTGAAATATGAATGGTTAAAAACCCTGGCCTATCTTTTGTCCTACGATCTGGCTATGTTCTTTCAAAGAGGGCGATGAAATGGGCATAACAGGTGGGGTTTATTTTCTTTATGTTGGTCAGATAATATATTTTTAATTTTAAAGGCCCCAAATTAGCCTTTATTCTGGAAATGAGATGGGCCGTATCATAAAATCTTCCGTGCGTTTGTCTCCAATTCTTTACAGCACAGACACAGGTTTGATCCTCAAAATTCGGTTTCTCTAAGGCCACAGGGTCTGTCAGGATCCTATACGTCGCGGCCAAATATAAAGGGACAATACAAAGTTTACCTCCCACACGAAGGACGCGCCCCGCTTCCTTTATAAATTTGATGTCCGCGTCCTGCTCAAAATGTTCAAAGGAACAATGCATGGCCATTTTAGTGGCAAACCCGTCTTTTACCGGCATCTCTGCGGCATCGCCTCCGATAGTATCTGCATGGATGCCCGCCGGATAGATCAAATCCTGTTTATAAGATTTACAACCGTATAACCGGGAATAGAGACGGGGTACGAGAGAATGACAGTTGGCTATATCGATATAAACATCTTCCTTGGACAAACCTAAAAATTTTGCCGAAAGGAAATGTTCCAGGCTTTTTTCAATGAGATGACCGCCGGTATAGGCCCCATACCCAATGGGAAAGCCGCTTTTTTGACTAAATTCCTTAAATTCTTTAGGGTCCACCTCATATGGCACTGCGTCGATGCCATTTTTGACAAGATCATCAAAGATCTGTTGAGGAGGCCAGTAGATCGCCTCTTCAAGCAGGGTTTTGGGATCTCTAATGGATTGATATTTCTGCTCGAAAAGCCGGTCTGATTTGATCCTATGGATAAAACGTTCATATGGTTTCCTGAAAAGGTACTTGATGTCATTTCCAAGCAATTGAAATATTAATGGCATGGTTATCCGTCCCATTGATTTAGAAAATCCAGGATGACATGTGCCGTCGAATCTTTATTTCTGCCAATTTTGATCAGATAAGTCCTTGTAAAAAACAGTAAAGAGATACATAAAAATGTCCTTTTAAGGACGATCATGACCCTTTGCCAGAACAACCGGCTGTCCCCTCGAATGAATAATTCAAAAAGAGTAGGCAGGCCGCGTCCAAAAATGCAACTTTCAAACAGGGGATTAAAGCTGCGGAATTTGGCAAGCGGCTCCAGTGTCGTTTCCTGCTTGAAAGTCCTGATACCCACAAGGATATGGGTCAGTTGAATATCACCTGAAAGACGGTCTTTAAAATATAGGGGGTTGATAAAATATTTTACGCCATAATAAGGCCTATGTATTTCATCCACGAATTCCTGGGGGATGCCTTCAACCAGGTCCTTACCGCGCGCCCCAACCCTGAGAATGAAAGGATAAAGGCGGCCCCGTTTGTCTATGAAACAAATATCATCCGCAATGACCTTTATACCAGGCTCAGCCCTTAGAAGATTCAAGATCGTGGTGGTCTTACCGCCTTCCATGGGAAGCAGACAGATCAGGTTCTTGCCCTTGTAGGATATCCCGAAAGCATGCGCCCGGTGGATCCCCTTTTTATCCAGCAACTCGCCCATACGGGAGAGAATAAGCACCTTGGCTTTTTCATAAATAAAGAATTCATCCAGCCCGAAAAGCTCGCCTTTTTCCTTGTCAAAATCATAGATCAATAAACTTTCATTGGAATACACGACATAGTTGATGTTCCGGACCTTGTAGCAAATGAAACCCAGGGCGTAAAAAGAAGCATCTTTGGGAGGAACGCGCTCAACGTGGGCCGGCCCTGCTAAAACGGAAAGATCGATGGAAAAGCCCGTAACCGCTGAAGGTCCCTTAAGGAACAGGGAAAAGTCTTTGGAAAGATTGTCAAAAACAAAATCACTGTTTGTAGCGATCCTGATGCTTATGCCCAGGCTCTCAATATAAAAAACATGCATATGTACCTATATCCGGCGGGACCTCCCATCACTTTTTTAAGTTCAATCAATGATAGACTAAAATATCGTCGCTGTGAAGTATTTTCTAATGGTTTTCATGGTTTTGATTATCCTTGACCCAATAATTTGGCTTTGTTAAGATTCCTCAGTCAATATCAAACTCCCGTTTCCAAGAGAGGGACTCTTAATCTGCTGTATCATCGGAAACCATGAACAATAGAAAAGAAACACTGGATATCCTTCGCGCTATTGCTATTTTCTTAGTTCTTGGCAATCATTTTGTACTTATTCCTCAGCATCACCTGTATTTCAGGACCCTGATGATCCTTTGGGCAAGGGGAGGATGGGTTGGTGTCGATATTTTCTTTGTTTTAAGTGGTTTTTTGATCGCCGGCCTGCTTTTTAAAGAACAACAACGCTTCGGAGCCATTTCTTTTCAGAGATTCTTTATCCGCAGAGGATTTAAAATTTATCCGGCCTTTTACGCTATGATCTTGATATCTGCCCTCATGTACGCCTTGTGGCATCATCGATTTTATCCGAAGTCGCTAATCATTTGGCTTTTCTTTTTACAGGATTATTGGACCAATCAATATTCCAAGATGTGGGGGCATACCTGGTCGCTAGCTGTGGAAGAGCAATTTTATATCATTTTGCCAATTTTGTTGATCATCCTTACAAAGGTAAATAACAGCAGAAAAGACCCGTTTACGGCTATCCCTTTCTTGTTCATGACGATCGGCCTTGTATGTTTAGGAGCAAGGACCATCGAGAGCTTTTTTAACGTTTTAAATGCCAGGAATTTTCTCATCCCATTTCATTTGCGTGCGGATGCTCTTTTTTTCGGTGTTTTAATTTCCTATTTTTATCATTATGACAATCCCAAATTTAAACGGTTTGCCTCTCGTCCAAAACTTATTTTTACCATAGGGCTTTTACTTCTTATCCCGGCATTTATATTTGGGATATATAAAACACCCTTTATTTGTACCGTAGGGTTCACTTTATTTTATATCGGCAGTGGACTTGTCCTTGTTGCCGTTGTTGATAAAAAAGTTAGATCTAATTTCTTCACAAGGACCGTGATCACCATTGGGCAATGCTCATATTCGATTTATCTATGGCATGCCATTATCCTTTTAAACAGGGAAAACCTGTCTACATGGATATTCCATATGCCTTTTAATGGGGTGGGACAGATCGTCATTTATTTCTTGGGCTCGATATTGTTGGGGATATTGATGACCAAGATCATTGAATTTCCATTGTTACGCCTGCGGGACCGTTTTTTCTCATCCAGAAGTGCGGCTGTCTAACTTCTAAACGGACTAAATCAGGTTTTGAAGTTGATTGTTTTGCGAAATTTTGCTAGTATTTCCTTTTCATGTATTCATCGTTTTCGTATAGGATATTCTTATGTTAATCGTAGGCTTAAGCCATAAAACCGCCCCCATCGAGATCAGGGAAAAATTTTATTTGAACCCGCTGCAGCAGGAAGTGTTGTTAAGCGAGTTGAAAAACCATCCGTTGGTCAGCGAATGCTTTGTGCTTTCCACCTGCAACCGCATCGAGGTCTATTTAAAACGCGTTGAGGGTTCTATCGATGCTGCTTTTATTGTTTCGATGATCGCCAAGATCAAGAAGATCAGCCTTGATTTCGATGCCGGATCTTATATTTACACCTATGAGGCAAGGGAAGCCTTGGAACATCTTCTAAGGGTGGCTTGCGGCCTGGAATCCATGGTCTTGGGCGAAAAACAAATTTTAGGCCAGGTCAAGGATGCCATCGAACGCGCCCGTCAGTCAGGCAGCTTGTCCCGCTATTTTAATATCTTAACGAATCTGGCCGTTCATACCGGTAAAAAAGCCCAGCATGAAACCGACATTGCTCACGGCGGCTCATCCATCTCCTGGGCAGCCATTGCCATGGCCCAAAAAGCCTGCGGAGGCAAACTCCAGGACAAAGCCGTGCTGGTCATAGGTGCTGGGAAGATGGGGGAGATCGCCTTGGGACATCTCCACGAACTGGGGATCAAAAAAACTTATTTAATGAACCGTACCGGAGAAAAAGCAGAAGACCTTGCTACCAAATATAACGGCATCCCGGCTTCTTTCTGGAACATCAGGGAGATCCTTGCTGAAGTGGACATTTGTTTCTGCGCCGTAGGGGCCCCGCATTACATCCTGGACAAAGAAAAGATCGCTGATATCATGGGCCTGCGCAAAGGCATGGGGATGGTGTTGATCGATATATCCATGCCGCGCAATATCGACCCGCAAGTCAAGAACCTCCAAGGGGTCCATTTGAGCTCCATCGACGATCTTCATGAGGTGGTTGATTACAGCATGAAAAAACGCGAAGGGGCCGTTCACGAAGTTGAGGCCATCATCCACCGGAAAATCGAAGAATTTGACGTTAAGATCTCAAAGCTCCAAAATAATCCAGGTTCGGATTTCTTTGATGCCCGGAAAACCGCCTGATCGTCCGGATTATTCGTTATTATCAAAGGCCTGGAATATGGCTTTGGCCCTGGTCTTGTTGACCTTGTTGGGCCACTGGCT
>CAZFON010000130.1:0-5683 GCA_964520185.1 uncultured Planctomycetales bacterium
ACCGTACCTTTTATTTTGTGGGCCTTTTGTTTTCGTGATTTTTTTACGGGGCACGTGCTTTTGATGCAGGATGCGGTCTCCTATGCCGACCACATCAAGTTTTATACGGAAAATTTAAGCAAAGGTGTTTTTCCCCTTTGGAATCCCTTTTGGTTTAACGGCGCGCCTTACGATTTCTTTTTAAGAAGGATGGGGGATTGTAATCCGCTGCTTTTACTTGTCGTTTTTCTTAAATGGCTGGGGTTTTCCTCGGCAAACGCTTATTTATGCTTTTTGGGGATGTATTATTTCCTGGCAGGATGGGCGTTTTATTTGATCGCGCGGCTTCTTTTTGAAGACAGTTTCTTTGCCTTTACAGGTTATATTCTTTTTTTGTTCTCTTCCTGGGGTTCCGAGATATTTTACAATTACATCATCATCATTTTTGTCCCTATTATCTGGTTTTTTTATTTTCTTTTATGTTTTAGCCGCACACCTCAAAAGGGGTATTTGTTGGGGATGTGTTTTTGTTTAGGGATCATCTTAACCACCTATATTCCTTTTTTCTTCCTGACGATCTTTGCCGTATTCTGCGCACTAGCCATCCTGTTTTATCCTAAGGTTATGTTGGATCTCTTGAAACGTAGTTTTGTTTTTTTGGGAAAGAATAAGATCTTTGTTTCTTTTTGTATTGTTTTTCTTTTGGTCTCCTGCATCCCCGGACTGCTCTTTTATAAGGGCTCTCAAAGCGGTGAATTTGTCCTTACCGAGCGCCATGCGGGTGCCGCGGTCTCTTCGGCAGTGGCGGTGGCTTTGAGTAACGTGGAAAGCGGAGACCTGATCAACCATGGGTTTTCCGACCACCTTTTCGGCAACCATCAGCTTTTGGATATGGGGGATATTTTTCTGCCCAATCTTTTTTTTATCCTTCTTTTGGTTGCGACGATGGCGAAGGTCAATAAACCGATGCTCTTTTTATTGTCTAATATCCTGGTCCTTTTTCTTATATCCATCACTTCCGCATCCGGTCTGCACCGTTTTCTATTTGAACACCTGTACTTTTTCAAGTTTATCCGCAACATCTACTATTTCTTCTGGTTAGCCATGCTGCCGATGGCTGTTCTTCTGGCCATCAGTGCTTTTAAATCGTTGTTATCGGTCATCAGCCAATCGTCTAAGAAAGGGACATGGCTGGTCTATATCATCCTTTGCCACGTGCTCTTCATTTTATTTTTGTGCAGGCAACAGGGGATCTCCACAGGAGCCTGGGCTGCTGTTTTGGTCAGCATGGTTTATTTTCTGGTCTATTTTTACGGTGGCAACAAATATTCAAGGCGGGTAGGTTTTATCCTTCTTTTTCTGGCTGTATTTGTCCAATCCTTTCAAGTTTATGGTTTTTTGGGCAGCAGGATGTATAAGATACAACAAGACAGCGATTATTTTGCAAAAATGCACCCGTCCCGTAAGGTCTCAAAGCTGGCAACCTATTACGATACGCGCTGGTTCGATCTTTTGGTCAATAATGTTGATCCTCAGGTATTGGAAAATTATAGAAAACACCGTTTTATTCTTTATGATAATGTTTTCCCTTATGTGGAAGGCCCGGCGTTCTTTAATATTTTAGGAAAATCGACAGCCTCGAATGATAATATCGCCTATGTTGCGAGATTTGAAAGCGGTCCGTTTGAATGGAGGAAGGCCCCTTATTCAGCCCCTCAAGCAGATATTGATCCCATGACTTCAGGCAAATTAACGCTTCTGGGCTCGGATGCCAATACCTGGAAGCTAAAGATGCATCTGGCCTACAGCCAATTTCTGGTGATCAATGATAATTACACTGTTGATTGGCATGCTTTTATCAACGGCCACCCAGCCCACTTACTAAGGGCTAATGTTAGTTTTAAAGGTCTTTGGGTCCCGGCAGGGGATTCAGTGGTGCTCCTTTGTTATTCCACTCCCATGCATTACTTTTTTCATTTCAGCCTGATCGTTCTTTTTGCCGGGACTTTTTTGTATTTACTAGCGTTATTACAAAGGCGTTATGTTTAAAACTAATGCGTCCATCATATTTATGCTCCGATGGGTGTTCAGCAGGGTAGTGGTGATTTACTTCATCATTTTCGTCTTTGCCTTAAGTTGCGTTGATCTGAAAACGTTTAAAATGCGCATCAAGGTAAGGCGCCTGAATCAGGCCGTACCGAACTTTGCGGACATGATCAATTTCTCCGAAGGCAAGGCCGAGAAGGTCGATTGGGCACCGTACAGGCGTTATTTTCAGCTTATATTAAGTTATATTCCAAGCGACATCATCGCCAGAGAGTTGTTGGGGTATGTTGATTTTTATTCGGCCCAAGAAAACCAGGCCATTGATCTTTTTAAAAGTTCGACCACCATCAATGGACAGCTTCTCCTGTGGTCCAATTATAATCTGGGTGTCCTTTATTATAAGAAAGGGATGTGGCCGCAGGCGGAAGGATATCTTCTTAAGGCCATTTCTTCCAATTCCCAGCTGGACCTTCTTATGATGCGAAATGCCATTGTTTATAAACAGATCCTTGTCAATTCGGCTTTTACTTATGATCTGCAAGATACGATCAATGAAGCCAAAGGCGGCGCCTATATCCTGCTATTGTCAAGCTTGTATCATGAGGGGGCATATGACAGGATGGTCCAGGTGGCCGATTTTGGTTTGAAGAACCAGCATTTATTCCCCCGCGTGGATTTTTATTATTATGCAGGTCTGGGCTATTATGAAAAAGGCCGACTGCACGAGGCTTTCCTGTTTTTTCAAAAAAGTTTGGAGTTTAACAAGGACAATCCGGATGTATATTTTTATATCGCTGATATTTGCCGTAGCGCTGGACGACCGGAGCAGGCCAGGGATTTTTTGAAAGTCTCGTATCTTCTGCATCAGAAAAACGACCCCCGCTTCCCGTATGAAAGGGGAGTAAGCTTACGGTTTTTTTAAATTCTTGCAAAAGAGTGAGGCAGCGTTTAAAATAAAAATAAATGAAAATCCATCTAAGGGACTTGGACGCAAAGAAACTGTTGCGTAACAAAAAGGTGATCGAGGAAATCAACCGTCATAAATGGCTGGAGAGCGAGATCGCCGGTTACGACATTGGTTTTGAGGCCGCAGCTGAAGATTGGCTGAAGAAACATTCGGCCGTATGGATCGCCTATCACGCCCATCAAAAATCGCCGGCCCTCAAGAAAGCACCAGCAGACGGGAAGCGCCCCTTGCACAACAAGAAGCGTAGCCGCCAGTGAGTTTTCCCATTTTTAAAAACATCGACGAATTTCCATTGTCCCTTCGGCCATTGCTTACTGAATTTGCCGGTAAACTTTTGGGGCATTTGCACGAAGAATGTCTCGCGGTGCTCGTTTATGGCTCTGCGGCAGGGATCGATTATAATCCGGGTATTTCCAATATCAATATTGCCGTAGTGGTCAAGAAACTGGATTTTTCTCTTCTTAAAGAAAACCTTGCCCTTGTTAAATGGGGCCATAAGCATAAAATAGTGACCCCCTTATTCCTGACGAGGGATTATATCTTGTCTGCCCTTGATGTTTTTCCCGTCGAGTTCAGTGAAATAAAACAACAGCATAAGGTGATATGGGGTGAAGATATTTTTAAAGATCTGGAGATCCCTGTTAAAGACCTGCGCTTGCTGTGCGAACAGCAGGTCAAAGGTAAATTGTTGCGGCTGCGGCAGGCTTATCTGGAGGTCGGTTCAAAGCCGTTTATATTAAAGAACCTTCTGGGTGGCGCTTTAAGTGATTTGATCCCTGTTTTCCGTCAACTTATTATATTAAAAGGACAAAAGGCGCCTTCGCACAAGGAAGAGTTGTTGAAAACCTTGGCTGTCATTTTCTCCCTGGATCTGCAGTCATTGCTCGCGGCCCTGCATGATAAGAATAAAAAGACCCTGATCCCTTCTCATCTGGTGGAAGGCCATCTGCAAAATTTTATTGCCCAATTGGAGATTTTGTCCCGCCATTTGGATTCGTTATGAAATCCCTGCCGCTTTCTTTTTTGTTGTTATTGACCGTCAATTTTGCTTCTTTCAGTCATGCCCAACAGGTCTCCTATCCTGAAGCCAACGGTTATGTGGTTGACCAAAGCGGCATCATTGATAGCGCTGCCAAAAACCGTCTGGAAGGCTGGATCCTTGAGTTAAAGCAAAAAACCGGCGCAGAAGTTGCTGTTGTGACCGTGGACAGCACGGAGCCCTTGTCCATCGAAGAATACGCTGTAAATTTATTCAAGCGTTTTGGTATCGGTCAAAAGGCCAAGGATAACGGAGTTTTATTTTTAATTGCCTATAAAGACCATCAAATGCGTATTGAAGTCGGTTATGGCCTGGAAGGGGCCCTGACGGATGCTCATTCCAGCAGTATCATCCATAACATTGTTTCTCCTGAATTTAAAGCGGGGAATTTTTCAGATGGGGTAGAAAAAGGGACAGCTGCTATTGTTTCCTTGATCGCTAAAGAGTATAATGTAACACTTACTGGAGTTCCCCAGCCGGTTTATCAGGATCAAGAGACCGGCTCGGGTTGGTTGTTTTTATTAATTCTTTGCATTTTTATTTCTTTCTTTTTTAGCCGTAGAGGGCTATTCATACCCATGGGCTATCCTCTTGGCGGATATGGCAGAGGAGGATGGGGCGGCGGATCCAGCGGAGGGTTTGGAGGCGGGTTCGGTGGCTTTGGAGGCGGCATCAGCGGTGGAGGGGGCGCCAGCGGAGGCTGGTAAACTAAGGCCGCTTCTCTGAAAATAAAATTAAGGTAGCGGCACAATCAGGAATAAAAATTTATTAAGATTTATGGAAGGAGAGGTCGATGAACAAAGGATTGATTGCTTTAATTGTTATCGTGGTTTTGGGCCTAATGGCATTTGGGTGGTACCAGAGCGGTTATAATCAGATGATCGCTCTAGATCAGCAGGTCAAATCTTCATGGGCACAGGTGGAAAATCAACTGCAGCGTCGATTTGATCTGATCCCGAATCTGGTGAATACGGTCAAGGGGTATGCTACCCATGAAAAAGGCATTCTGGAAGAAGTGACCCGTTTAAGAAGCCAATGGGGCAAGGCAGCTAACATTCCTGATAAAGTGGCAGCTGCCAATTCCTTGGGCGGCGCTTTATCGCGGCTTTTGTTAGTTACTGAAAATTATCCCAATTTAAAAGCCAATGAAAATTTCCTGGAATTGCAAAGTCAGCTGGAGGGGACGGAGAACCGTATTGCTGTTGAGCGTATGCGGTATAATCAGTCTGTCCAGCAATTCAATACCTATCAACAAAGCCTATTCGGAAGTTTTTTTGCTTCCATGACCCATTTGACCCAACCAGCAGTTTACTTTAAGGCTCCTGAAAAATCTCAGGAAGCGCCTGTCGTGCAATTCTAAAAAGAAAGGTAATTTTTATGTCTTCTCTGGAATTAAAAAAATTGTCCAACTTCTCCGGGCGTCCGGGGCCCTTGCTGCTCATTATCATGGATGGCATCGGTATCGGCAAACGTGATGACAGCGATGGCGTATTTCTGGCCAAGCCCTCTTGTATAAATGAATTGATGAACTCCAAGCTTTATGTCCAGCTCAAAGCCCATGGGACAGCCGTTGGTATGCCCTCGGACGAAGATATGGGCAATTCCGAAGTCGGCCACAATGCTTTGGGCGCAGGCCGCATTTTTGACCAGGG
>CAZFON010000131.1:0-5662 GCA_964520185.1 uncultured Planctomycetales bacterium
TCTTTGTCCTTTTCATAATGAGAAAACACCGTCCTTTGTCGTCAATCCGGACAAGCAGATCTTTCATTGCTTCGGTTGCGGGGCGGGCGGCAATGTGGTGGGTTTTCTCATGCGCCAGGAGCATCTGGAGTTTCCGGAAGCCGTGCGGTTTTTGGCCGGCAAGGCAGGGATAGTCATTCCAGATACCTCAACGGAAACCCCTCATCCTTCGCGCCAGTTGCGCGAGGATATTTTAAGGGTCAATGGCCTGGCAGCGGCCTTTTTTCATGAAAAGCTTTTGACCAGCCGCGAGGCGGATGCTCAGGCCGCCAGGGAATATCTTAAAGGCCGCGGTATTAATTTAGAAACGGTCAAGAAATTTCAATTGGGCTTTGCGCCCAATGAGTGGGACGCTCTTTTAAAATATTTAAAGACCATGGGCTTAAGCGAAGAGCTGATGCTCAAGGCCGGTCTGGTCATTGCCCGTGAGGCCAAAACAGGGCATTATGACCGCTTTCGCAACCGTGTGGTGTTCCCGATATTGGACATCCAGAGCCGTTGTGTGGCTTTCGGTGCCCGCGCCATGCAGGAATCCGAAGGTGCCAAGTATATCAACACCCCGGAAACCGAGGTCTATACCAAGGGCAGGCACGCTTTCGGCCTGCAGTTGACCAAGGCTGCAGTGGGAAAATTGGACCGCATCATTGTGGTAGAGGGCTATATGGACATGATCATGCCCTTTGTCCATGGTGTAGAAAATATAGCGGCTTCTTTGGGGACGGCCCTGACCGTCGAACAGATCAGGTTGGTGCGCCGTTATACCAGTAATGTTATTATGCTCTTTGATACGGATGCTGCAGGCCAATCAGCGATCGTGCGCAGTCTTGATCTGCTGATCGATGAAGGGATGAATGTCCGCGTGGCCACTCTGGCCCAGGATGAAGACCCGGATTCATTCATCCGCCGGCACGGCCTGCAAGCGTTCAATGATCGCATCAATGGCGCGCAGTCGTTCTTAGATTTTAAATTCAACTGGCTTAGCGAGCAATTCGACCCATCGACGGTCGAGGGCAAATCTAAGATCAGCCAGGAACTGCTCGAGACGATCGCGCGCTGCAAAAGCGAAGTGGCTAAATACGAATTGACGAAATTGCTGGCCCAAAAGTTGAATGTCCCCGAGGGGATATTACTCAAACAAGCCAATAAGGCCAACGGGCAACAGCCGTCATTCAAGCCTCCTGAAAAAGAGGTCAAAGCATCAGCTTCAATACTGGCAGCCCAGGAATTCCTGCTGGCCCTTTTTTTAAGGGATGCGGCGTGGGTCAAGGCAGCCGGTGAAAAGATCGGGCCTGCAGATTTCTCCGACAGCCGGATCCGCCAGGTGGTGGAGGTTATTTGGACCCTGACCGGGGAAAACCATGAATGGTCCGTCAATGAGGTTTTAGTGCGCCTGCAGGATGAAGCGGCCCAGGCGTTGGTTACAGGGCTTATCAATATGGAGGAGAAGAAATTATCCGATCCTGCCCGGATTTTTCAGGATTGCGTCGGGAAAATACAAAGGACCAGGATAGATAAGGCTATCGAGCAGGCCAAAGTTTCAAATGACATCGAGAAATTGGATCAGTTGTTAAAAGAACGCAGTCAGTTGCTTAAAACCAGCTGTTAACATGAGGACACTATGAAAGAACCGGTAAAACAAGACAAGGATTTGCAGGGCGATCTGGACAAATTGGTGACGTTGGGCAAAAAGAAAGGTTTTTTGACCTACGAAGACGTCAACGAGACCCTGTCCGACGCCATTGATTCTTCCGAAGACATCGACCAGGTCTTTGATGTGCTGGACGGTCAGGACATCAAGGTCGTTGACTCCGGGGAGGAGACCCCTGTCATCGAAACAGAGGCGGAAGAAAGCCGCGAGCAGCAGGTCAGACGCCTGCGCGAGGAGAACAAGGAAGACGATGTTTATTCCGACAAGTTCATCCCTCTCGATGACCCGGTGAAAATGTATTTAAAGCAGATGGGTTCCATCCCGCTGTTGACCCGCGAGGAAGAAATTGCCTTGGCCAAGCGTATTGAAGAGGCGGAATTGCGTTTTGCGGAATCGCTGTTCAAGACGTATTATGCCCGCAAAGAGGCATTGTCCATCATCAACCAGGTTTTGCGCGAGGAGATCAATGCGGAGGACGTGATCAAGGATGAGCTGGAACGCCGCGGCCGTCTGATGAAAGATCTGGCCAAGATCCTTGAACATGTGCGCCACACCAGGGTCGGCTCGGACATTTCCGCCAAATCCATTGCAGAGTTTAAATTGACCTCTACGATCAATGAGGAGATCGTTATCAAGATCTCCGATCTTATAGCCAATATCGAACGCCTGCAGAGGCCCTTGAAGGGAAAGAGACTGCCGGCCAATGCCGCAGAATACAAAAAGCAGTTACAGGCCCTGGAAAAAGAATTGGGCGAGCCGGTGGAAAAGGTCAAGGAGCATCTGCGTGAGATCAAGACCCGGCAGTCCCGTTTCAATAAAGCCAAAAAGTTATTGGTGGAAGCCAACCTTCGTTTGGTTGTTTCCATCGCCAAGAAATATATCAACCGCGGGCTTTCTTTCCTGGACCTGATCCAGGAAGGCAATATGGGCCTTATCCGCGCCGTCGAGAAATTCGAGTACAAGCGTGGTTACAAGTTCTCCACTTATGCCACCTGGTGGATCAGGCAAGCCATCACGCGTTCCATTGCGGACCAGGCACGCACCATCCGCATCCCCGTGCACATGACCGAGACCATCAACAAGATCATCCGTGTCTCGCGTGTATTCGTGCAGGAATACGGACGTGAGCCCTCGGCCCAGGAGATCGCCAAGGAAATGCGTTTACCCGTCACCAAGGTCAAGGAGATCCTCAAGATCTCCCAGGTGCCGATCTCGTTACAGACGCCCATTGGCGATGAAGGGGACACTCATTTCGGGGATTTCATCGAAGACAAAAAAGCCGTTTCCCCGGCGAATGCCACCTTGCATTCCATGCTCAAGGAGGAGATCTCATCGGTTTTGTCCACCCTGGATGACCGCGAGCGCAAGATATTGGAATTACGCTTCGGGATCATGGACGGCACCAGCAGAACGCTGGAAGAAGTGGGTGCGGAATTCAACGTCACCCGCGAGCGTGTGCGCCAGATCGAATCCAAGGCTTTGCGCAAGCTGCGCCATCCGACGCGTTCACGTCGTATCAAGTCCTTTTTGGACATGGCAGCCAAAGAAGCCGAAGCGGTCATATAAGCATGTCTAAAATTGATTCCCGCATAGCTCTGGTCATCACTGACCAGGAAACCAACGCCCAAATCAAGGATTTGGGCGTTGGTTTGCTTGAGCTGCGCGTGGACCTCTTTAAAGATCGGGACCCTGCCCATGTAGCCGATCAGATCAACCACCGGCGGCTTTTAAAGATCCCACTGTTGCTGACCCTGCGTAATCAGAAAAAAGAGGGGGCCTCAAGAATATTTTCCGATAAGCTTAAAATGCAGATCATTACCAAAGCCCTGCCGTTGGTGGACATGGTCGATATCGAGTTAAGCTCGTCCTTATTAAAGCAGGTGGTTATGCTGGCCCGCCAATTGAGAAAAAAAGTCATTGTTTCAAGCCATTACTTGCAAGGCATGCCGCAGGATTTGGAAGCCATTTTCAAAAGATCCTTAAGCGCCCGTGCTGACATTGTCAAGATCGCGGCCAAGGCCAATGATTTCGACGATGTTATAACCATGCTGGCCTTTACCCGCCGGCACCGCAAAAGCGATCTTATTACCGTGTCCATGGGGCCTGGGGCTGCCATTTCACGCCTTTTATTGCCTGCCGCAGGAAGCAGGTATACCTACACTTTTTTAAATAAACCCAAAGCTTCAGGGCAAGTGGATATCAAGACACTCAGATCTCACTTAAATTTTTATTATCCGCATTTTAAAACCCTATGACAAGAGCACGGATCATTTTCAAGGGTCTTGTTTTGATCATGGCGACCGCGGTAGTGGTCTTTAATATGCGGCTTTATCTTCTTTGCGAAAAGCAAAAAACAGACATTGCGGCCATTGAAAATCAGCAGCAGATCCAGGCCAAGATCAACAACAACCAATTTAAATACCAGCAGGACACCATCGAGCGCCTGAGCAGGGACCTGGATGATGCCCGCCAGCAGATCAAGGAACAAAAAGGCGTGCTTTCCGCACAGAACGATGACAATAAGAGCATTCAAACTTCCCTGATGGACCTTAAGGCTGAGGCAGATGCCATTAAAGAGGATATGAAGGGCTGGCAAAAAGATTACGTGGGAGTCTTGGCAGAGCTTAACAAAAAAATGGACGATACCCAAAACCATACTAAAAACCTGGAAGACAGCCTGACGGCATTGAATCTTCCCGAACTAAAGGGAAATATCCAATCTTTGAAAGCTGCTATTGAAAAATTGAACCGGCCGGCCGATAATAGTACGAAATGAAGATCGAAATTAAAGATTTTCTGGCCAGGGAAGGCCGGAAGGTCCATCTTAAAAAATATCCCACCGCCATCAAGCCCTTCTATAAGTCCAAAGAAGACTATAAGTCCCTTTTAACCCGGCATATCGAGGCCTTAAGAAAAATACAAAATGTCCTATATGCGGACAACCGTTATGCCGTCTTGTTGATTTTTCAGGCCATGGATGCCGCCGGCAAGGACGGGGCCATCAAGCATGTGATGTCCGGCGTCAATCCCCAGGGCTGCCAGGTTTTTAGTTTTAAAAGTCCCAGTCCCGAGGAGTTGGACCACGATTTTTTATGGCGCACCACGCGCGATCTGCCCCAGCGGGGGCATATCGGTATCTTTAACCGTTCTTATTATGAGGAAGTGCTGATCGTGCGCGTACATCCCGAGGTCCTTAAGGCTGAAGAGTTGCCTGTTGAGCTGTCGAAGGGGAAGGGGTTTTGGGAAAACCGCTATCGCTCCATCCGGGACCTGGAGAAACATCTTTATCTAAACGGCACCAGGACCATCAAATTTTTCCTGCATCTTTCCAAGGAAGAACAGCGACGGCGTTTTCTGGAGCGTATCGATGACCCTGCCAAGAATTGGAAGATCGGCCCCGCCGATCTGCATGAAAGAAAATACTGGGATGCTTATATGAAGGCTTATGAGGCTTGTTTGTCCGCCACCACGAGCGGCGTTGCCCCTTGGTATATCGTCCCTGCCGATGATAAGGAAAATGCCCGTCTCATCATCTCCCAGATCATCGTGGATAACCTAAAGGGCCTGAATATGTCCTTTCCAAAGCTGGATGCCCGTCGCCAAAAAGAGCTGCAAAAGATGCGCAAACAACTTGTCCCGCGGCCAAAGGTTGTGCTATCATAATATCCAGTTATGAGGAATTTAATCGTCATCGTGTTCTGTTTGGCTTTTGCCGGTTGTGTCACAACGCAAAAATCTTTTGGGGATCCGCAATACGGCATGACCAGGGTCGAGCTGGTTAAGACCTTGGGAAGGCCGAGGGCCGTAGAGGTTTATAGAAAGACCGACCTGACCGAGTTGGCATTTTATTTTTATGTCAAGAAATACCAGTCTTCCGAGACCACGGTACCTGTTTGTTTGATCGACAATAAGGTGGTCGGCTGGGGCAGGAGTTTTTATGAGTACCATGTCGGCGGGGATGTCACCAGGATAAGA
>CAZFON010000132.1:0-5563 GCA_964520185.1 uncultured Planctomycetales bacterium
GCTATCCATGAAGGACGCGCGGCCGCGGCCGGCGTACACCGTTATTTATTATCAAAGAGCAGTCAAAAGAAAACAGGAGAGCTAGTATGAAAAAATTCTTACTTGGTTTAATGGTGCTTTTTGTTTTTGCCGGTTGCCAAAAAGAGGAAACCCCTCAACAGCCACAGCCTGACCAACGCAAAGAGATCAGCCACAAGTTGATCATGAAAAGTTTAAGCGACCTGCAGAACAAAGATCTGAACGCCACGGTCATGGACCTGGAAACTTCCATCAAGATCAACCCGTCGGAGCCGGAAGCGTATTTGCTTTTAGGCCAGATCCTCCTGAAAGTCCAGGAATATGCCCATGCGGCGGATTTCCTGGAGGTTGCGGGTAAGACCTTTCCCGATGATGGGACAGTCTTCTATATGCTGAGCATTGCCGACAAGATGTCTGGCCGCAAGGACCAGGCGGTGTTGGCTGCCCGCCACAGTTTCGAGATCTTCCAGGCCCAGCAGGACAGGGACAATATGCTCAAATCAGCGGCCTTGTTGCATGAGCTTATCGTTCCTACGGAAACCCAAGCTCCGGCGAAGACACAAGCCACCACTACGCCTCAGCCCAAGTCTCAAATGCAAAAATAGTTTTTAAAAAAGGTGACAGGTACATTTTTTTATAAAAATTGAATCTAAAAAATGTACCTGTCACCTTTTTTTCACCTTATGGCACGTATCTTCCTATCCGCTTTTTTGTTTTACTTTTCCTTTCCTAATATTATTTCTATGTACGGTTTTTGGCCTTGCATCTGGTTTTTTGCCGTACCTTTATTATTGGCGCTACGGGATAAATCTTTGAAAAAACGTTTAGGGCTTGCGGTGCTTTGGGGGCTTTGCGCCTATGGCCTGGAAGTACAAGGATTGATCGGCATTTCACTGCCGGGCTTTATGATCTTTGCCGTGATCTTGACTATCCAGGCGGTGATATTTGCTGTTTTGGGCAGGTCTACAGGGAATCTACTGTCAGATATTTTTTATTTCCCTTTTATTTGGGCCCTCAGTGAGCTTGTGCGTAACTGCCTGTTAGGAGGGTTTAGTCTATATATCAGCCACGCCCATGCTTTTTGCCCGGTAATGTTGGGATTATATGGGACCGTCGGATGCCTGGGCATGAGCTTCATTATTTTTTTGGTGAACACCTTGGTTTTTTTAGCGGTGATCCATAAAAAAAACAGGTTCGTTCTTTTAACGACCGCAGGGATCATTTTCTTGATCGTTGTTGGGGCAGGGCTTATTAAAAAAGCCCCCCTTTCACCGGCAGCACGGCATTTACGCGTAGCTGTCATCCAGGCTGATATTTCACCTTTGGATAAAATGGACATGGACCTTTTTGACAGCAATGCCGCGAGGCATTTGTTTCTTACCCAACTGGCGGCCCAGAGCCACCCGGACCTGGTCATCTGGCCGGAGACCGCTTTTCCCGATGATCTATTGCAAAGCATCCAGTGGCGTCCGGTTATTTTCGCAGAAGCCAAACAGATCCATGCAAACATCCTGGTTGGGATAGCACCCATCATCGAGGGTAAAGAATATAATAGCGCCTTGTTGATCAATGCTTCAGGGCAGGTAGGCGGCCTGTATCATAAGCAGGCCTTGATCCCTTTTGCAGAAAATACGCCCTTTGAGGCATGGGGCCTTGATTGGGGCAGAGGCTATCACTTCAGTCCCGGTAAAGATCCGGGGGTCCTTAAGTTAAGCCGGGGGGGCTTACCCTTTGGCATCATGATCTGCTCCGAATCCGCGCAGCCTGCCCAGATCCGTCGGATGTGTCATCTGGGCGCCGAGTTCCTGGTGGAAATCTCCAATGACGGCTGGTTTACAGACAAGGCCTCGTACATGCTTCATGCCCAGGCTGCTATCATGCGTGCCGTGGAAAATAAGGTGTGGGTCATCCGCGCTGCTAACACGGGTTTTAGTTTCGCGGTGGGACCCGACGGAGTGATTCACAGGGATGCGAATCTTAAATTAGGGCGCGAAGGCTTTGGGATTTTTGATATAATGGTCAATAATCATTGATCATCAAGGCGGTGTCTTTGAATCGACGGCAACTTACCATCCTGTTGTGTTTGATCTCTGCTATGTCAACGCAAGCGGCTTATGCGGGGCCTATCATGTACCGTGTCCAACAGAAGAAAATGATGGAAGAGCGCCAGCAGCAGCTTCAGATCCAACAGGAGCTGGAGATCCAGCGCCATCGCTACCTGATCATCCAGGAACAGGAAGTCCAGCCCACCTACCAGCAGGCCGTAGACCATCGTAACGAAGCCATTGCCCAGGCTATTCAGAACGCCCATCATCAGCCGGCGGCTGTTCCTACGGTGGCCGCGCCTCCACCGGCGGTTCAACCCAGTTTTTGGGAATGGCTTATGTCCATGGTGAAGAATTTCTTTGGAGCCATTGGTCGTTTTTTTGACGGGATAATAGGGTGGATATGGAACAATCCGCCTGCCGAAGTGCCGGTATCTCCGGAGGCCAGCGTTCCTAAGCAGCCCCAAGCTCAAAGCACTGTTGCTGAACAACAGCCTCAAGAGGAAACGCAGGAACAGACGCCTGCCGGGCAAAACACGCAGATGGTCGATCTTGTTGAGGTATGGAAAAAGCTGGACCAAAAATCGACTATTTGGACCGCGCTTGCCGACGAAAAGGCCAAACTTTTGACCGTTTCCGAATATATCAGCCGTTTCCAGAAAGAAGGGGTCAAGATCAAACAACCCCCGTTGCATTACGTGCAAATGATCGACCAGCTTACAACACAAAACCCCCAAATGCTCCAGAGACCATTCGGGGACATGCTCCAGGTGCTGGCCATTATAGAATATGATTTTGACAATGGCATGAACAAGGACGATTTGGCCAAGAAGGTCTTAGGCGAAGCCGGGTTCGCGCAGAATAAACAACGGTTCCTTCAGCAGCAACAACAAGAGCAACAGGTGCAACAACAATTGTGAGTCAGGCTCATGGATAAGTACATCCTTTCCCTTGATCAGGGCACCACAGGCTCAAGGGCTTTTATTTTTAATGCTCAAGGACGGGTGGTTGCAAGCAGCTATAAGGAATTCAAGCAATATTATCCCAAGCCCGGCTGGGTTGAGCATGATGCACAGGAGATCTGGGAAAGCATTGAGGCCGTTATACGAAAGGCCCTGGCAGACGCCAGGATCGATCCTAAGGCCATCGCAGCCATCGGCATTACCAATCAGCGTGAAACCACGGTGCTGTGGGACAAGAGGACCTCAAAGCCGGTCTATCATGCCATTGTCTGGCAATGCCGACGGACGGCAGAAGCCTGCAGCCGTCTTAAAAAGCATGAGAGCTTATTTCGCAGGAAAACAGGACTGGTCGTAGATGCTTATTTTTCCGGAACCAAGATCCAGTGGCTCCTGGACCATGTGAAGGGCTTGAGGCAAAAGGCAAGACGCGGCCATACGGCTTTTGGGACAATTGACAGCTGGCTTATTTTTAAATTGACCGGAGGCGCCCGTCATGTGACGGACATGACCAATGCCAGCCGCACCCTGATCTTTGATATCAAGGCCAAGGCCTGGAGCAAAGATCTATTGAAGCTCTTGAATATCCCTGAAAATATTTTACCGCAAGTATTTCCTTCATCGTCCACCTTTGGTTATACCGCTCAAGGCGTGGCAGGATTGCCTTCAGGCATTCCCATTGCAGCGGTGATGGGCGATCAGCAGGCAGCTTTATACGGACAAGGATGTTATGAGCCGGGCATGATCAAGAACACTTATGGAACAGGTTGTTTCCTGCTGCTTAATACAGGCAGCAAATGCGTTTATTCCAAAAAAGGTCTTTTAACCACCCTGGGCTGTGATGCACTGGGAAAACCGGTGTATGTGCTGGAAGGCGCTGTGTTCATTGCCGGTGCCGTGATCCAATGGCTGCGGGATGAATTGAAAATAATTAAAGATGCAGGCTCAAGCGAAGCTATGGCCGCTGATGTCAGGGACACCAACGGTGTATATCTGGTGCCGGCCTTTGTGGGTTTAGGAGCGCCATATTGGGACGCAGAGGCGAGGGGTATCATTACAGGACTGACCCGGGGAACAAACATCCGACATATCGCGCGCGCAGCCCTGGAATCCATGGCCTACCAAACCAAGGAAGTTTTTGACCTGATGGGTCAGGAGTCCGGACTTCAGATCAAGTCCCTGTCCGTGGACGGAGGGGCTTGCCGCAATAATTTCCTGATGCAGTTTCAGGCTGATATTTTATCTGTTCCTATCATCAGGCCTTCCATGGTTGATACGACCGTTGCCGGTGCAGCCTATTTAGCCGGCGTTTCCACAGGCCTATGGTCTTCCCAGCAGGTGACCCGTATCAAGAAAATTCAAAAGATCTTCAAACCAGCCATGCCGCGTTCTGAATCAAAGGCCAATTACGACGGCTGGGCCCATGCCGTGCGCCAGGCTTTGGCCAAATGAGGGAAGAAAGTTGATCCGCGATACGTCTCGTCTTACCAATAACAAATTCAATCTGCTTGTCATCGGAGGAGGGATCAATGGTGCCGCCATTGCTAATTTGGCCGCCGCTTGCGGAGCTTCTGTTGCCTTGATAGAAAAGGGCGATTTTGCCGGAGGCACCTCTAGCAAATCCACCAAACTCCTTCATGGCGGCATCCGCTATCTGGAAAATTTCGAGCTTGATCTGGTGCATGAAAGCCTCAAGGAGCGATTTATTCAGTGGCAGGCTGCGCCCCATCTGGTCAGGCCCATGCCTTTTGTGATCCCTGTTTATAAGAATGATGCGCGCCCCTTATGGATGATGAAATTAGGTGTCTGGCTGTATGATCTGCTTAGCGGCAAATACCGCATCAGCCCTCACCGGTTTTTGTCCGTTAATGATATCGCTTCCATGGCCCCGGGCATTAATTTGGATGGATTAGCGGGAGGTGTGGAGTACACGGACGCCCAGATGGATGATGCCAGGCTGTGCCTGGAAAATGTCCTGACAGCGGACTTGAGAGGCGCCGCGGCATGTAATTATGTTGAGGCTCAAAGTTTTATCAAAGACGGACATCAGAAGGCCATCGGCGTCAAGGCATGGGACCGCGTCAACAATAGACCTATGGATATTTTCGCCTCTTCGATCATCGTGACAGCAGGGCCGTGGGCAGACGAGATGATCCAGAAAGATGTGCCTAACGCTGTCAGGCGCTTGCGGCCCACTAAGGGAGTCCATATCGTTTATCGGGGAGAAATCTCACCAAGCGCATTTTTATTACAAAGCCATCAGGACAAGCGTATTTTTTTCGTCATTCCATTTAAGGGAAACTCACTGATAGGCACTACAGATACCGATTGCAATGAAAGCCCGGACCAGCTGAAGGCCGGGGAGGCCGATATTCAATATTTATTGCAGGAAGCCGGCAGGGTTTTTCCTAATATCAATTTCGACCGGTCTAAAATCATCACCACCTTTGCCGGCTTAAGACCCTTAGTGGCAGAGGAAGGGCATCCCTCGAAGGTTTCCCGAAAACATGTCATCCACAAGAGTTCTTCCGGCATTTATTT
>CAZFON010000133.1:0-993 GCA_964520185.1 uncultured Planctomycetales bacterium
ATAATGCGGAACATACCATTGACGTGACCAAGATAGAAAAGGCGATCACCAAACGCACCAAGGCCATTATGCCCGTGCATTTGAGCGGTACACCGGCTGATATGCCCGCCATCATGAAGATCGCCAAACGTCATTCGTTACGCGTTGTCGAAGACGCGGCGCAGGCTATTTTGGCTTCCATTGATGGCAAGCATGTGGGTTCCTGGGGAGATGCCGCGGGGTTTAGTCTTCACCCCTTGAAGAATTTGAATGTCTGGGGCGACGGCGGCCTCATTGTCACGCGTTCCAAGGAGCTCTATAAGAAACTACGTTTATTCCGTAACCATGGGTTGGTCAATCGTGACGAAGTTGAGTTTTTTGGGCATAATTGCCGTCTGGATTCCCTGCACGCGGTCATCGGCAACCGTCTTATCAAAGAGGCCCATTTCATTACCAACAAACGCATTGAACATGCCGGTAAATTTGACGAGGCTTTCAAAAGCTTGCCGGGAATTACTATTCCGCCCCGTCGTAAAGGTGTCAAACGGGTTTATCATACCTATGTTATCCATGCTAAACGCCGTGACGCATTGTTAAAATATTTAATGGAAAGAGGGATCGAGGCTAAGGTTCATTATCCTATCCCGCTACATTTGCAGAAAGCGGCTAAATATTTAGGTTATAAGAAAGGCGATTTCCCAGTTTGCGAGGCGCATTGCCGGAATATCATCACCTTGCCGGTACACCAGTATTTAACGCAAGAGCAGATGGATTATATGATCGACTGTGTTTACAATTTTTATAAAAGTTAGGTCGGTATCAAAGTGCCCGTTTGTTTAAGCGGATACCTTAAACAGATCATCAATACAAGGACAAGTCTATGAGCATAAGCCAAATTGGCAAGGAACATATCAACGCGATCCTCGACGGAACAAAAATAAATTGGTACCATGAACGTATCAGGGCCTGGGAGAGGGGCGAACGCATTGCTCCCATTACCATCGACATGGCCCT
>CAZFON010000133.1:1003-5503 GCA_964520185.1 uncultured Planctomycetales bacterium
CCTGACCACTACCTGTAACATGGGCTGCGAGTTTTGCTATCGCTTCCTGCAAAATAACAAGGTCCACAAGATCACCAAGGAACACATGACCGCCTTTCTTGAGGATTGCAAAGAGATAGGCGTCAAGGGTGTATCCCTTGTCTCTGACGGGGAAAGTTCCATCAGTCCGGCCTATGAACATACGATCACTTACGGCCGTTCCTTGGGATTATCCATGGCGTCCGGAACAAACGCCTATTTGCTTTCGGGCGAGCTTTTGGAGAAGGTTTTTCCCAAGCTGACCTATTTGCGGGTCAATATCTCGGCCGGCGAAGAAGAACGGTATAACGAGATCATGGGGGCCAAGAAGAGTGATATGTTCTCCAAGGTCTGCAGTAATATCAGGGACATGGTCAAGATGAAAAAAGAAGGGAAGAGCAATTGCACCGTGGGCATGCAAATGGTCTTTATGCCAAAATATGAAGATCAGTTGATCCCTTTGGCCAAGCTTGCTGTTGAACTTGAAGCGGATTATCTGGTCATCAAACATTGCAGTGATGATGAATTTGGGACTCTTGGCGTCAAATATGCCGACTATGAAAAAACTTACCCTACGATCAGGGCCGCGGAAGCCTTGTCTACAAGCAAGACTTTAATCAAAGCTAAATGGAGTAAGATCCAGGAATGTACGGAAAAAGGCGCGATACGGCCTTATCAGAGATGTTATGGTACCCCATTCCTTCTTCAAATAAGCGGGACAGGTTTAGTCGCCCCTTGCGGCATGTTGTTCAACGAACGGTATAAGAAGGATTTTCATATCGGTAACATTACCGAAACACGATTCAAAGATATTTGGAAAAGTGAAAGGTATTGGGAAGTGGTCCATCGATTGGCCAGTCCGGCATTCGACGCTCAAAGGATGTGCGGCAGCCTTTGCCTGCAGCACAGTGTCAATAAATACTTAGACCGTTATGTCAAGGGAGAGATCGAATTAGTGGATCCTGCCGGCGGAAAACCGCCGCATTTGGAATTCGTTTAATATGTATTCGAAAGTCACCAACGATACCAGGCAAATAGTAGCTGTGCATGAAAATTTGAAGAAGCCGCCCACTGCTGCCGAGTGGTTCTTTTTCACTTTTTTGCCTAAAATGCCTATGTTCATGCTGGCCTTTCCTTTCGTTGCCCTGATGAGACTGCTCCGCCCGCTCATTTGGATACGGCTTATTCCGGTTTATGAGAGGATCGGCCATGGCATAGGCAATACCGATATGTACTTGTTGGAGCGCAGGGCAGGAGTGGATACTTCCAAGACCATTGATATTTTTTATCCTGACCGTCCATGGAAATGTAACCGGCAAATGATAAAGATGTGGAAAAAAGTCATTCCGCTCTATGATTGGGTTTATTGGATCGCATGGGCTGACAAGGAGATCCCTGGTTACGGGCCCCATCATTACGTTCCTGTCTTCAATGACCGTGACGTCAAAGGATTATCGAATGATACGCCCCCGCCGGTGTCGTTCAGCAGACAGGAAGAGGACCGGGGCGCCCGTTTGTTGCGTGACATGGGCATTCCTGCCGGATCCACCATTGTTTGCTTTCATGGCAGAGATGCCGCCTACCAGGAGGCGCTGGCGCCCAATAATGATTACTCACGCCATGATTCGCGTGATGTGGATACAAACTCCTATATCCCGGCGATCAAGGCTCTTGTCAGCCGGGGGTATTATTGTATCCGTATGGGAAACGTGGTTAAACAACCTTTTCTTTGGCAGGACCCTCATGTGATCGATTATGCCACGAGCAGATGGAGAAGCGACTTTGCCGATTGGTACTTAATTTCAAGATGCCATTTTTTTATTGGAAATTCCTGCGGGGTTGATGCCATGGCCGTGTTTTATAGAAAACAGCGGGTGGTTTTAAATATGATCCCCATCAAGATCACGGATTGTTGGACACCTTCCAATTTGTTTATTTATAAGAAATTATGGTCGATACAAGAAAAGAGATTTCTCACTTTCAGGGAAATGTTGAATTCCGAAGTCGGGTATTATTTAAATAGTATCTTGTTTAAACAGAACGGTCTTGAAATAGTTAACAATACGCCTGAAGAAGTTGTTGATGTCATTGTGGAAAAGGACGAACGGATGCGCGGAATTTGGAAGACCAATGATGAGTACGAAGAGCTTCAGCGCAGGTTTTGGGCCTTATATCCGCATGACCGTATGAATCAGGTGTTTAAAGCCCGGGTGGGATCGAAATTTTTGTTACAGAACCGGGAGCTTTTGGATTAAAAATGAAAGATAAAGTCATTGTTTTAGGCAGCAATTCTTTTTCCGGCGCGCAATTTGTCGATTTTTTGCTCGATGAAGGCGTTGAGACGGTCGGCATCAGCCGTTCTGAAGAACCTAACGATGTTTTCTTGCCCTATAAAAAGAAAAAAAGCCCTTTGTTTAAATTTTATAAGCTTGATTTGAATTCCCAACTGGATGCCATTATGAAAGTGGTGGAAGACCTCCGTCCGGAATATGTGGTCAATTTTGCATCACAAGCGATGGTGGCGGAAAGCTGGCAACATCCCGAAGACTGGTTTCAAACAAACGCCCTGGCTACGGTGAAGCTGCACGACCGTTTACGTAAATGCGCCTTTTTACGCAAATATGTGCATATTTCGACGCCGGAAGTGTACGGTAATTGTCAGGGGCTTGTGGGGGAAAATACAAATTACTCCCCCAGCACACCGTACGCGGTTTCACGGGCCGCGGCGGATCTAAGCCTGATGACATTTTTCAAGCATTATAATTTTCCGGTTGTGTTCACGCGCGCAGCGAATGTTTATGGCCCGGGGCAGCAATTGTACCGTATCATACCGCGAACGATCCTTTTTATCCTGTTAGGCAAAAAGCTCCAGCTTCATGGGGGAGGGCATTCAGTACGTTCGTTCATACATATCCGTGATGTGGCAGAAGGGACATGGGCTGTCGCCAAGAATGCTGTGCCCGGCGAGATCTTCCATTTTTCCACATCCCGTAATATTTCCATCCGGGATGCGGTTAAATTGATCGCCGGGAAATTGAACGTCCGTTTTGAGGACTGTGTTGATATCGTGGATGAGCGCCCGGGCAAGGACGCGGCCTATTTATTGGACAATAAAAAAGCAAAAACCGTTTTAGGATGGCAGGACCGTATTACCCTCGAATAGGGTATCGATGAGACGATCCGGTGGGTCAAGGATAATTTGGAAGTCCTTAAAGGGCTGCCGGATCATTATATCCATAAGCCTTAAAGCAAAGGGGTTTAAAAGATGCATGTTTTAGTGACGGGTGGATGCGGGTATATTGGAACAAATTTAACACAGGCGCTGCTGGACCAAGGGCATCAGGTTACTGTCGTTGATATTATGTGGTTCGGTAATGTACTTGCCGCCCATAAGAATTTAAAAGTGGTCCAGGGGGATATCAGGGAAGCGGAAAAGATCCCCATGCAAGGTGTTGATGTGGTCATGCATTTGGCCAATGTGGCTAACGACCCCTGTGGTGAATTAGATTCTAAGTTAGCCTGGGAAGTGAATGCCCTGGCATCCATGCGGTTGATCGAACTGGCCCTTAAATATAAAGTTAAACAATTCATGTATGCCTCTTCAGGGAGCGTTTACGGGGTGAAAGATGAGCCTCAGGTTACCGAAGACCTGTCCCTTGTTCCGATCTCAGACTATAACAAGACAAAAATGATCAGCGAACGCGTGTTTTTAAGTTATCAGAGTGACATTATCTTGCAGTGCATCCGTCCGGCGACAGTATTTGGATTTTCGCCGAGGATGAGGCTGGATGTGTCGGTCAATATGATGACATCCCAGGCCTTGATCAAGAAGAAAATGACGGTCTTTGGGGGGAATCAGATCCGTCCTAATATCCATATGAAGGACATGATAGCGGTTTATTTACATTTTCTCCAATTGGGCAGCAAGGCGACAGGGGTATTTAACGCGGGTTTTGAGAATATTTCCATTCTTGATATTGCCAGGATGGTGGCCAGACATGTTCCGGCGGAGATAGTTATTACTGATTCCAATGACCCCCGTTCTTATAGTCTTAATTCGGATAAATTGCTGGCTACGGGTTTTAAGCCTCGTTATGGTGTTGAGGATGCTATTAAAGAAGTGATAGCAGCCTACCAGGCCGGAGCGTTCAAAGATGAAGATAATTGTTATAACATCCGCACCATGAAGAAGCTTTACGGTCCGAAAGGTGGGAAGGCATAATGGGCAAAGAGATCGATCTTTTAGTTGATTATCCTAAGTCAAAACGCGATGTTAAAGATCGTGGCGCTCAGAAAACCCCTGAAGACAGGGCTCTGGCCAGGCAGTTTGGCAAAGATTTCTTTGATGGGGACCGTCGACATGGGTACGGGGGATATAATTATAATCCCCGTTTTTGGCAGCCGGTGGTGCCGGCCTTGCAAAAACAGTTTGGTTTGACCGCCAGCAGTTCCCTGCTGGATGTAGGATGCGGCAAGGGTTTT
>CAZFON010000134.1:0-5493 GCA_964520185.1 uncultured Planctomycetales bacterium
GCGTAAGATCCATTCGCGGGTCTCATGGATATTGTTGCCGGTCGAAAGATCCATCACCGTGTCCCCGCCCCAGCGGATGGACCAGGCCATCTTTTCGACCTCCTCGGCGATCGAAGAAGAGATCGCGGAGTTGCCGATATTGGCATTGATCTTGACCAGGAAATTGCGGCCGATGATCATCGGTTCAAGTTCGGGATGATTGATGTTCGAAGGGATGATGGCGCGTCCGCGGGCGACCTCTTCACGCACAAATTCCGGAGTACAATTCTCGCGGACGGCAATAAATTCCATTTCCGGTGTGATCATACCGCGCCGGGCATAGTGCATCTGGGTGACATTGGCACCTGACTTAGCGCGTAACGGCTTACGCGTGAGTGGAAAACGGACAGCGGCCAAATCCAGGTTATTTTCGCGTTCCTGACGATAACGGGACGTGGAGGCCTGCAAATATTCAACGTCCCCTCTCTCCAATATCCACTTTAAGCGAAGCGGCGTCAGGCCTTTAGTAATATCAACATGCACCAACGGATCAGTATAGGGGCCGGACGTATCATAAAGCCTGACCGGTAGATTATGAATTAGATTATCTTTATGGTCCCTGGAATCGGAAAGCTCGACCGAACGGAAAGGTACCTGGATATCCGTCCTGGTGACGCCAGGCTCATATGCCTTTTTTGAACCCGGCAAAGGCTCATAAGACAAACGGTTGGCATCAGGGATCTCTGATTTTAAATCAGTCAGGGTCTGTGGGGTCATGAAAACGAAGTGCCGCATCCACAGCTGGATTTGGCTTTTGGGTTTTTGTATTTGAAACCAGACTCACGTAAGGTGTCTATATAATCGATTTCCGTACCATTGATGAATTCGGCGCTTTCCTGGTTGATAATGACAATGATCCCTTTCTGCTGAAAAGAAATATCATTCTCGTAGGGCGTCTTTTGGAATTTCATCTCATAGGAAAGCCCTGCACACCCGCCGGTGACAACGCCAAAACGCAAGGCATAGCCCTCCTTGCCCTCTTTCTGCATCATGGACTGGATCTTGGCAATTGCCGCGTCGGTCAAGGTCACCAGTGGTCTTTGAGATGTGTTTTCCATAGCATTTAATAATAGCATAATTAGATGTGTTAATCAACGGGCTACTTGATAGGCGAAATACTTTCAATGCTGTCCCAAATCTCTGACAATCTTGGATGCTCAACCGCGATCCTTATCCTCAAAATAGAAAGCACGGCCAAAAAATCTTTGACTTCCGAGACCAGGCCCTTATGAAGGGTGAATATCTTGATAAACTCTTGAAAAGTGCGGTAAGTCAGCTTGTCTACGTCTAAAGCATTGACCGTCTTCTCAAGATAAAGGATGATCTTCGCCATCTCCCCATGGGACAGCCATACCCCTTCGCATGAAGGACATTTATCGATCACGACCAATGACTGTGAATAGGTCAGGGACTGCATGGGCCTGACGCACTGCGGACATTGCTTGCCGTCAGCGGGAACGCTTAATTTCTCGGCGTCCTTGCCAAAGGGATCAAAATCTAGCCATCTGAGACCCTCGTCCGCCCTGTTCTTGGCCGCCATCAATTCCTGGCGGGCCAACCACTTGCCCTTGCATTCCAAACATTCATGAACGTTGATCCCTTTTAATTTCGCAACTTTTAATTCGCTTTGACAATCCGGACAGTTCATTTTATCCTCCTAATGCTATCGCTCTTAATACTTTCTGTTGGACTTCGCTCATGGGGCCGATGATAGCACAGTTAAGCCTTTGAGTGGCCAGGATCTCCCGAGCCACGCGTTTGATGTCGTTTTTGGTCACGGCTTTGATTTTTTTAAGGGCCTCTGAAACGGTTTTGACCTTGTCGTTGCTGATGATGATCCCGCCCATCCAAAGCATCTTGTCCATGGTATCTTCCAGGCCCAACAAAAACTGCCCCCTGTAATATTCCTGGGCGCGCTTGAATTCATCGTCGGCCACACCGCTCTTGGCAACCTTGGCCAGTATCTTAAGGATCAGGCCCAGCGCATCGACGATCTTTGCATTGTCCACTCCGGCGCGGATAAGGAAAACTCCGGTGTCGTTCAGGCTTTTGGTCCCGCTGGATACCGAATATGCCAGGCCGCGCTTCTCGCGCACTTCATTGAACAAACGGCTGGACATATTGCCCCCTAAAATAATGCTCAACAAGGCCATGACATAATAGTCCTTGTGATTGGTCTCATAAGCCAGGTAGCCGAGGGCCAGGTGCATTTGTTCCGTCGCCTTGACATGCAAATGGATACACGGCTTCTCCTGGGTCCGCCGTGCAGGGATACAGGAAGGCACCGCGGCTTGTGGCCATTTGCCTAATTTTGAGGCGACCAATTTGACCAGCTCATCGTGCTTCAAACAACCGCAGGCGGCTATCACGGTATTGGCAGGCACATAATGGGCTTTTTGAAAATCCCTTAATTGGGCGATGGACATCCCCCCCACTGATTCGGGAGTTCCGGCAAGGCTTTGGCCCAGGGGATGGTCGGGCCATAAAAGTTCTTCCAAAAGCTCACCCACATAATATTGCGGCAGGTCATGGTACATCTTGATCTCTTCTAGAATGACCGTGCGTTCTTTTTCCAGATCTTTAGGTCCGATCTTGGGATAAAAAGCTATGTCTGCCAGGATATCAAAGGTCCTCTTGAGGTGCGAGGTGGGCACCTTGGCATAAAAACAAGTCTCTTCCTCGGCGGTAAAGGCATTGAGATTACCGCCCACACCCTCGATAAGCTGCTTGATCTGATCACAGGAATATTGGGCAGAACCCTTAGAAGCGATGTGCTCCAGGAAATGGGCGACACCTTTATTCTCGCTGACCTCATACCTGCCTCCGGTGGCCACCCAAACACCAATGGACACACTGTTGCGGTCCTTAAATTCCTGGGTGACGATACGGATACGGTTAGGTAATTGTGTTATACGGCGCATACTATCTTAGGGCTTTTACTAAGGAAGAAACGTAACGGCTGACCTTATTTACCAGATCACGCTGTCCCTGGTGTGCTTCGATGCATTTGACAATCGCGCTGCCGACAATAACACCGTCTGCCACACAAGCAATGTCTTTGACTTGCTGCGGGCTTGAAATGCCAAACCCTGCGGCCACGGGCTTATCGGTAAAACGCTTGATGTGCTTGACCTGCTTGACGACCGACGTGGCCACTGCTTTTTTTGTTCCGGTAATGCCGGTCAAAGCAACATAATAGACAAAACCACTTGAGGCCCTGGTATTGGCCTTGATGCGCTCATCCGTGCTGGTAGGCGCTACAAAGAAAATGGTAGCAATACCATAACGCTTGGCCTCCAGCCGTAAAACTCCGGCCTCTTCCGGCGGCAGATCAGGCACGATCAACCCATCCACACCCGCCTTAACGCAGGCCTTGATAAATTTTTCTTCTCCAAAGTGTAAAATAGGATTATACGAGCTCATCAGGGCAATGGGCACCGGTGATTTCAGGCGGATACGCCTGACTGTCTCTAGGATCCTTTTGACCGTTGTCCCTCTTTTTAATGAGCGATGATAAGAAGCCTGGATAATGGGGCCGTCGGCCAATGGATCGGAAAAAGGAACGCCTAATTCAATGATATCAACGCCGGCCGCTTCAAGGGCCACCACTAAATCCTGGGTGGTTTTTAGATCAGGGTCTCCGGCAGTGATAAAAGCAATAAAAGCCTTACGGGATCCTTTTTTTAATATCTGGAATTTTTGTTCGATACGGTTCATATGAACTCTGCGATCTGATTCATATCTTTGTCCCCCCGACCGGAAAGGCAGACGATCACCGTCGATGTCCTCTTCACGCGACGGGCCAGCTTGGGCAGAAAAGCCAAGGCATGGGAGGTCTCCAGCGCAGGGATCAATCCTTCAAGACGGGACAAAAGCTTGAGAGCCTCGATGGCTTCCTTATCTGTGATCGTAACATACTGGGCGCGTCCGCTGGCTTGATAATAAGCGTGCTCCGGGCCCACTCCCGGATAATCCAGCCCTGCGGCAATGGAATGGGCTATTTGGACCTGCCCATCCCCGTCTTGCAAAAGCTTGCTTTTAGAGCCGTGCAAAACACCAAGGCTGCCCTTGGTCAAGGTGGCCGCATGCTGATGCGTATGCACGCCATGCCCTGCCGCTTCTACACCTATCATCTTGACCGAGGCGTCCTTGTAGAATGAATGGAACAGACCCATGGAATTGCTCCCCCCACCCACACACGCCAGCAAATAATCAGGTAATTTCTTTTCCTTGGCTAAAAATTGGCGACGGGCCTCCTTACCTATCACCGACTGGAAATCGCGCACCATAGCCGGATACGGATGGAACCCTGCCACTGATCCGATAATATAAAAGGTATCTGCCACATTGGAAACCCAGTCGCGTACCGCTTCATTCATGGCATCCTTAAGCGTCTTGGACCCACTTTCAACAGGGATGACCTGTGCACCCATCAGTTTCATGCGAAGGACATTCAGCGATTGGCGCTTGATGTCCTGCGCACCCATATAAACCACGCACTTAAGGCCGAATAAAGCCGCGGCCGTGGCCGTGGCCACCCCATGCTGGCCGGCGCCGGTCTCGGCAATGATACGGGTCTTGCCCATCCGTCGGGCAACCAGGATCTGGCCAAGGGTATTATTGATCTTGTGGGCGCCGGTATGCAGCAGGTCTTCGCGTTTTAAATACACCTTCAATGTTTTTAAATGGGCGCTTAACCGCTTGGCCAGATATAAATTCGTCGGTCTTCCGGCGTATTCTTTAAGATAAAACTCAAACTCCTGTTTAAAGGCCTTGTCTTTTCTGATGGCCTGGTATTGTTTTTCCAGTTGGGAGAGGCAAGCCATCAGGGTTTCAGGCGCAAAGCGACCGCCGAAAGAACCGTAGTAGCCATTTTTATCGGGAAGAGGAGTATTATTCTTCATATCCTGTCATGGTCATGACCGATTTAAGCATGCCAATGGTGCCGGTAATGCGCAAAGGCCATTTTTGCTTTGATGCTTCAAACCAGATCTTATATCGGGCAGGTTGACTTTCCATATAATACGTATCATATGTCTTATCATCTATCTTCAATTTGGCCATCTCCGCCAGCCTGATCTTTAAGTCCTTGGTCGGCAGGTTCATGTTCAGGACGTCACCTATCTTAAACGACCCCTTTTGACGGTAACGGTAAATGAACCCATAAATATTATCAATATCCCCGTCCTTTTTAATGACCTGCCGGGTGATGCGTTTGCCCTCGGTCTTGGTAACAATGATCTGACCTTTGGAAGGAATATATTCTTCTAAAATATGGCCACGGCCAAAAAGGCCCAAGCTGAAATTGCGTTCCACAAAACGCGGCCGGTAGGTCACCGGGTCCACATAAATATCTTCCTCGTCTGAAAAATTGGTACCGTTGGCCTTAAACAGGATCAATACCGTTTTATGGCTCCTATATTTTGCCGGACCGGCCAATTTCAAGCTCGCCTG
>CAZFON010000135.1:0-5462 GCA_964520185.1 uncultured Planctomycetales bacterium
CGCCAGTGTTAGGCCCTGCTGTCAGATCAGAATAGAAAATTACCGGAGCAGCATTCGCCGCATAAGCATGGTTTACCCCCAAAACCCCTATTCCCAGCATTATCACCAGACTTAAGATCAAATTTTTGTTCTTCATGGGGCACCTCATGGGGTTCATACTGCTATAAAATTAAAAAACCTATTCCTTGTTAAGCACAAAGAATAGGTTTGAATTTTTCAGCTTGGCAACTGGCTGCCTTTTCCGGCTTTCGCCGGTTTTAGGCCCTATAGCTTTGTGCCCCATCCTTTCGGATGGTTTACCTTTTTCAATCTTGCCCTACTCTCAAAGAGTAACATATGATTTTAGGGGTTGTCAAGGTCACCAAGGCTGAATAATGCAAAAAAAGCGCTTTCTTGACAATAATTCTCTAAAATCTTCTAAATTTTTTGCCATTTGTTCTGAAATTCATTAAAAATTTACTATTAAAAGTTATTTACAGGCCATATAAACGTAAATATATGTGCCACAATAGTTTATAACTATGTTTGAAACCGCTTGATTTTATTAACGTTTATGAATGTCGCATTCTAAAATTTAATTTCTACAGAAAGCGTCTCCATTTGGTATTGTATGGAAGCCCTAAAATTTATCAATTGTACTAAGGTGTAATGGGGATATACTTAGAAAAATGAAGGGTTTAAAACTGCAGTAAACGCTGATCTTCAGTTCTTGCTTCAGGAATATAACGCCAGAAAACTCTGGTTGGAAAATCTTTCTTCAGTAGAAAATTCTTTCTGCCAAGATCATGCGCATATAGTACAGCATTATGAAGATCCGGGTCATTACGGGCATCCCTGACTGATGTATGGAGATCTGGAGGCAAAAATACGATGGCATTGGAAAGTCCTTTATCCTTAGCCAGCCGGTAAACTTCGTTTCTATAATGGATCCTACTCCTATAACGTTTGGCAAAACCTGCACTGATCATAAGACTGATAAAAAAACCGGCCACAACTCCAATGGTCAGAAGTCTTTTAAGAATCCCCTTCTCTAAACGGGACAGCCTGCCCAAAACCGTGATCATGCATAAGGAGTATCCCTCATAGTAATAACGCGCACCATAGGAAACACCAGGAGCAAAATAAAAAAAGCAAGAAGCCATCAGGATAAGGAAAATGAATTCATACGCCTGGATCTTTCTTTTAAAAACAAAGAACATGATCGTAAAGAAATACATGATAAAAATAGCAGGGTTCATCCATAGGAATTGTTTTTGCATGGTAAAAAAGTTTTCCAAGATGATCGACCGGTGAAATTGAATGGTGTCTTGCGGATCTGTCCAATTAAAAGGGCTTAGAAAGGCATTGCCGGTTATGTGAAAGTTATACCAGTAATTGATCAATAAAAATGGCGCCATACCAAGCAGAAAATACCAGATATCTCTAAAGAAAAAGCTGCTTTTTCTTTTGATCATCAGAGCAGCCAGCAAAGGCACCAAACAGGCAAACGTGGAGAACGGGCGAATTAAATAGGAAGCCCCAAGGCAGATGCCCATCCCAAAGATCAGAGAACCGGAATAGTTTTTAAGATAGAACGAACAAAAGAAATACACGGCTAACAAAATAAAAAGCGCACAAGATATGTGCGGCACAAAGGAAGCTGCGTTAAAAATGTAAAACGGAGAAAATAGGATAGCGATGGCTGATAACAAGCCAATGGTCTCGTTATAAATAAGTTTACCCAACAAGAATGCCGCCAAAAGTGAAAGTGTCGCGAGAATGGGATTCACTAACCATAAAGGGATATGAAGGAACATGGCCGCGGTCAATAGGAAAGGCCAGCCCGGGAAAACCCTTGCCACATCCTTACCATCCATGGGGACAATGCCTTCGATACTAAAAAAGTCCTGCCGGGGCACCTGGGCCCAAAGCTTACCATGGTATAAATTTTGAGCCTGAAAAATATAAGCGTACTCACTGCCCGTATTTTGGAATTCTTGCAATATGTATTTTGAAAAGAAGGACACCACCAGGAATGAAAACAAAAAGAAAACAACAAGAAAAGCCTTGGAAACCGCCAATCGTTTGGCTGTAATTAAAATTCTATTGATCAGCCCGAACCTTGAATCAAGAATATATACAATGATATAGAAAATAAAAAATGCCGATAAACTGGTATCAACAAGATGTTTATGCAGAAAATCAAGAAAATGGTACATAATGCGGTCCTTAATAAGGATTATTCTTGTAGGTACTGTCGCAGCAAATTAAATTCTTCGATCTTCAGGGCAATGGCATTGCGGCGCGCTTTCAACACTTCCCCGTCTTTTGTAAATTTAGACATGGAGACAGCGATGGAATCATCAATGGTCAATAATTTAACACTGTCATTGAACAAGGCCCCATACTTTTCATCCAAATGTTTCCTTTTAAATATTTTCAGATCTTCAAATAAAAGCTGGATATATTCGTAATCCTGCATCCCCTCACGAAAGATCTCCATGCGCAGGGACTCTAGAGGACCGTCTTTGCCTGGATAAAATAAAAGCCCATTACCATTTTGTTCCCACTTTGTATTCCTGGTATTCTTAAAGGGATCATCCGGGGGCCAGTGATTGACCGACCAGTACAAGAACCCCTTAATATCATACTTCCAGCACAGCCAAGGGATGATACGATAATCTAGGGAATCAAAATCAATGGCCAGATTCGGCATGTTATTGCTAGAAGGTCCGGAAACATACATCCATGTCTCTATACCCATCTTCTGCAAATGTCGCAATTTAGCTTCATTAAATTCATCTATGCTAAAACACCAGATATCAATATCCTTGCCCCATCCTGGAAATTCGGCAGGGTCCCAGATCCCATGATAAGTGACCATGTTCTTAAGTCCCGGGTACGCGCGATGTGTCATCGAAGCTATCTTCGCCACTTGAGGATTCCCCATATCCCCCTCATCCCAAACATAAACATATGAATACTGCAGGATATTATTTATTTTAAGATCTTCCCCGTATGTTCTATAAGAAAGGAATAGATCTTCGATCGATTTATCCTCCGTAGGCCAGTTATTCTTAAAATCGCCCCCTCTTTTGCCAATAGAGAAATTATTAAGCCCATGGACAAGATATCTGTCCACATTAGATAGTTCTATTTGAGACGCCGGATCTAAATTCAAAATTGGGTTCATGCGATATTGAAGCATCGTCATGATATATTTGTCATCAAGATCATTGATCCTTGATCGATAAGCCTCATTTTTTTCAAGTTCGCCTTGAAGATACTTGCTTTTTATATATTGTCCTTGAAAACCAAAAGCGGTTTTTAAATGACTCCCTTTTGGCAGTTCGAAATTGTATACATGGATGGATAAAGGGATCCGTTTTAAAGGTTTATTATCGGCAATAACCGTAATATTCCCTTTATAATCTCCGGCAAGGGTCTCTGAGGGAACATATATAGTCACCCAAAAAGGCTGTGTCATATTGGCCTTTATGTTAATAGGACCATCAGGCATTAAAGGATCCGACCAATTCCCTATATATTTGACCGGATAATAAGGTTTGGAGGTATGCACATAACCAACCACCCTTACAGCCATGTTTTCTTTATCTATTTTTGATCTTGTTTTGGCATTTAAAAGATCCGAGATTTTCAATTCAACATTATTTGATCCATTCCCTTTGGTTTGGACCACCACTTGGAATGATTGATATTCATTCTTGGCCAAAGATATCGTGGCGGTATTGGCAAAGTTCGGTTTAAGCAGGGTCTTTCCATCCTGAAAAATACGGTCAAGGCTGGATGCTATAAATATATTGACCGCCGATGTTGATAGGACCAAAGATCCACCGCCATACTGATATGCCCCAATGGATATTTCGCCGCCTTGAGGTCTTGTATTGCCATCTAGATCTGTCGTAACGATGGAAGTTGTGTCATAACCAACGCTTATATCAGGACTTGTTGGCTGTAGATGAAAATTACTGCCATTGGAAACGAATAAAGGATTTGCATATACAGGATTCTGATCTTGAGAAGGCCCCTTCCCGGCCCCGTAATAATTGTTGTTCGTCAATAGAGCAAAATTTGTCCACGTCGGAGCACTGCCATTGCCGTCGGATAAATACGGAGAATTTGAAATAGAATTGTAGATGATATTATTGGCAAAATACCATACAGGACGACCACCGCCGGGGCCCGTTCCGCCGGCCGGAAATTGGACCGTTCCTTTACTCTCCGGGCTTTGGTAAATGGTGTTATTATAAATATGCGCTGTCCCGCTGACTGCCTGTATCGCTCCACCGTATTCGTTATACCCCAAATTGTAGAGCATATTGTTATAAACATCGATATGCTGAGCCTCTACCGTGGTCTCATCCTCACCGTTATCAACGCCCCCCAAAAGGATCCCCTTTAAAGGATAACCGCTTGTGTTAGTGATGAGATTGTCATGGATGGACCCATTTCTTGTCCCCTGATGGAAACAAGAGATCTCCCATCCTGTATTCTTATTGTCATGCAGATAATTCCACCCGATCTCAACATTGCTGCCGCCCCCATCCCAATAAATAGAATGGTTCATATTTGTATAAGTGGAATTACCTGAATCATGTATCTCATTGCCCAACACCTGGGAATAATTCCCGGCAAGACCAACAATGGCGTAAGAATAAGCGGAGGCTGTGATATTATTTCCCACAACCTTCCAGCCGTTAAAACCAGTGCTTTCTACTGCCGATGTTCCACCGGTACCGCTTAAGATCATGGTGAATTTTGAGATCGTATGCCAATCCGTATACCCTTTAAAGATATAATTAACATTATCCGTACCTTCGGAAGGCCACGCTTGGGAACCCCCGTCAACCTGTAACTTTACTGTTTCGTTAGGATAGGCTATCCAGGATACAGGACTGCCTTGCAACCCGCCTCTTTCGGGAACGATCATACTATGCCACCCCGGATGACCGTCTTCTTCATCGTAAATGGTCCCGGATCTTACATAAACCGTATCACCCGGATTGGCGATCTGTTCGAAATCTAAAAGATGGTTAAAAGGACTGGTATACGTCCCTGAACCGCTGGTCGTTGCTTTAGGATCAACGAAGTAAATATTCCCTGATTTGACCGTAAAAAAAGGTCCTGTGGCATTGCCGTTGGAAGTAACCAAAACAATTTCCCCAGTAGCAGCATTGCCCCCCAACTGAAAACAGATCATGTTATTGGTCCATGTCAGATAGCTGCCTGCCTGACCACCACCTACCGTAATATAAGAAGTCCCCCGGGTAGATCCGAAGTTATTGCCCCAGATAGTGACAAAAACGCCGTTGTTATTTTGTCCGCCAGTATTGGGCCCTGCTGTCAGGTCGGAAAAGAAAATTGCGGGTGCGGTATTGATCACTACGTTCGGTAAAACGGCATTATAACGAATAGGGTTGGGCCTTACGGCGATCCAATGTTTAAATCCCTTCACCCCAAAG
>CAZFON010000136.1:0-5429 GCA_964520185.1 uncultured Planctomycetales bacterium
CGGATCTTTTGTAAAGCCAGACTGCCTGCCCTGACACCTTTGCCCTTCCCATTGATCCCAAAATTGAGCATTAGATCTTTCCACATATCTTTTTCCCAAAAATGGTAATTGATGTTGCCTACGTCTGCCGGAGAGCTTACAGCGATCACACTATCAATGTTCTTTTGACAACCCGCTTCGATCAATGCGATCGCTGCCCCAAGCGAAAAACCGACCACCCCGATCTTTTCATATTTGTTTTCTCTCGCATAAGAAATGATCGCCTCTAGATCTTTTTGTTCAAGCGCTGTCCAAGTGAACACATCGCCGCTCTTACCGTGCCCTCGAAAATCGAAGGCGATCACGTCGTACTCTTTACTAAATGCTCCAGACATTTTTCTAAATAAAACCGTGTCCTTATTGTTATAAAAGCCATGCGCAATAATGATCACTTTTGAAAACCCTGCTTTAACATGAAAAAAAGCGATGCGTTTACCATCCTCAGTCATCACGTAACGATCTGGCTCACTGATTTGCACCGTCTCGTCAAGCCCGGCTGCGGTCAGGCCACCTGTAGTCGTATCTTTGATCTTTCTGGGTTCCGTTTTCTTAAAATTCCCTTCAAAGATCGATGTGGCGATGGATTGAATGTAATTTCTGTAAATATCCCACTCTGCTCTTAATTGCCACAAGTAGAGATACTGCGAATTGTTTCTCTTGCCCTCCGAAATGGTTTTTTTTGATCTGGCATCTTCATAAACTTCCAACATATGTTTAGCAGAAAGCTCGATCGAATATTTCTGTGCCGTCATTTTAGCGGCCTGCTTCATGGCTTGTGATTCTTCACCAGAACAGCGTAAAGTCCACAATAGCGCATCGACAAAACTTTGTTGATCCATTTCCTTAAGCAGTCGACCGTTAGAACGGTCTTTTACAACATCCCTTGCTCCCGGAGCGTCCAACGCTACCACAGGGAGCCCTGATGCCATGGATTCAATGAGAACGATCCCTTGAGTTTCGCTTAATGAAGCAAATGCGAAAACATCCATGGCAAAATAGGCATCCACCAAATGTTGATAATGTAAGACCCCGACTAAATGTACTCTTTTTTCAAGACCGGCTTTCTCAAAAGCATCTTTGATCATTTTTTCTGATGAGCCTCGTCCCACGATCAGGGCATGGGCCCTTGGTTCTTTTTTCAATGCTTCAACCATACAATTTATCAGGAAATCCAGATTTTTCTCTGCCGCCAGTCGCCCCGCATGCCCGATAACCAAGGCATCAGGAGGGATCCCATTGCTTTCACGAAAAGCCTTTCTATCCCCTTTTGAAAATCGATTCAGATCTATTCCTGTTGGAACAACCTCCATAGGGGTTTTAACCCCTCTTTTAAGCAAAATTTCCTGTACGCTTTCACAGGGGACGATCAACCGGTCCACTAAATTGGCGTATCCGGCAGCAAGCTTGACAATAAACCGCTTGATCCCTTCATTTTGGACCGGCCAGTCCTGAACATACTCCTCAAACATCGTGTGATACGTAAATACCAGCGGTATGGCGTGCTGCCGGCTGAGACGTAACGCAAAATCTCCCATGAAAAATGGACAATGGCTGTGCACAATATCCGGAGAGAATTCTTTCATTGCTCGCGTTAAGAGCCCTGAGACCGGAAAATTAACGGAGAAAATAGTCCAGCTGAATCTTTGTAAAGCAGGTAGACGGATAACTCCCTGTTCTTCTACCGGCGCCCCCGCAAAGGTGGGAGTAACGATCAAAACCTCATGTCCTAAAGCTTTAAATTGTTCGCTAAAAGAATACACTGATTGCTCCAACCCTCCGACAATCGGGAAATAGGTATTTGTCATCATTAGGATTCTCATGGTTTCCCCTTTAATTCCACGAGAGCTTTTCTGGCTGCCACGCATATCGCGTCGTAAGCATCTTGCGCCCCCATGGCCATCCCTTCTTTCTCTAAATCCTCGGGCAGAAGCGGCTTGCCGAATCTCACTCGAATAGGGAGACATCTGGGATGCTTTGCGGTGCTGGGCCAAGCCTCATGGGCTCCTTCTATGGCCACAGGTACCAATTTTGCTCCTGTCTCCTTGGCCAAGACTCCAAACCCTTTCTTAAATTTTCCGATCTCGCCCGTACTGCTACGCAACCCTTCAGGAAAGAAACACAGGCCTTTACCGTGTTGTAATACAAGAAATGAACTGCGTAACGCCTCAAGAAAATGCGTTGAAAAATCAAAAGGAATAAATCTTCCCATCTTAACGAAATTCCTTAATATACGGGATTTTACAAATGGTCTGAAAAAATAAGGACCGAAGACAAAATAAAATATCTGAAATACGGGCCTGCGCGGCAGACAAGCGGCAATGGCTGGTCCATCAAGAAAACTTGTATGGTTACTATATATAATATAAGCTCCTTCTTTAGGCACATTCTCTGGCCCTTCTGCCTTAATACTAAAAAATATTTTGAAGATCAAGCAATCGATAACTGTTAACGTAAATCGAAACAGCCAGGCAAAATAACCCGTCCCCAGTTCAATCATTTCCAGGGTTTCTTGTGAGGGGGATACACGTAAATTTTCTTTCCAGTAATTCGGTCCTAAAGATCTCACTTGATCCTCAGGGGAAATGTGTTTAGCTGTGCGCAGCGCTTCCGTTATTTCCAGGAAAAGATCCTTTACGCTAAAGGATCTCGATACAGACTCGATTTTTATATCGGCACTAAACGCCAGCTTAAGGCGTAAAGCAAGCTTTATCCTGCCTAAAGAATCTATGCCAAGGTCCAACTCTAAAGAATCCTCCATCTTGATCGGTTTTCGAACGTCAGATTGCTCCTTTAGGCATTCTAGGACTTTTATGCTCGTCGCAGATTCCGTCAACCGGAGGTCTTCTGCCGAAAGCTCTCCTGATACTGGAAGAGCCCCTTCAATTCCTGCGACAACCCTGGGTCCATAGATTTCCTTCACTGCATATCTTTCTAACTTGCCGAAAAAAGTATGCGGCAAATCCTCGAGCGCAATAGTAAAGCCTTCGATCCTTTTATAAACTGGTAACGACAGCGAGGCATTATCAAATCTTTCTTTAAGAACAGACCGCAGATTTACTTCTCCGAATTCCCTAAAATTATCAAGATCAGGCTGGATGACGGCCCAAAGAACTTTTGCATTCTTTACGCCTCCCATTCCCGTAACGGTAAAGACGCACATTTCTTTGACCGGAGCAACCTTTGTATAGATCCCCTCTATCTCACCCGGGTAGATCGTTTTGCCCGAATCCAATGTGATAAAACTTTTAAATCTTTCTGTAAGGGTCTTTATCATTTATTTGAGTTTCTTAGACTTACTATTTCAAAAGAATTCGTTCCTGGGAGGATCCTAACATTCAGAAAACCAGGCAATTGGATATCAATGGGGGGTTCTTTCGTAAGCCAATGTCCATGCCATTCGACAAGAACATTTTGTCCTTGTGGTTTTATGGAGATCTGAATGTCCCCAAAACTTGTTGGAGCTGGGCCAAAAGCAATTGTTTGTCTTTTATCAAGCCAACTTTGAGGTATCCCTGAACATAAAATTAACCGTTCTGCTTCTTCTCTGACAAAACAATTTCTTATCATTAAAACCCATTCCGCTGACGCCCATACATGCTGACCATCCCCCATACATCCGCCGCCTGTGCGCGGATGTACCGATTCAGGCCATTGTCCTGTCGGGGATGCCAATTTAGCCACCGCTGACATTAAACCAAAATATCTGGGATCACCGGCACGCAAAAGTACTTGAGCTAAATGTAGGGTCAGGTATGGATTGATCCCTGAATGGGTCATGTCATGAAAAAAACCGCCATGAACTAAACAATTTTTCATCAAAAAATTAGCTGTATCTAAGACCCTAGGATCTTTTGGTTCAAACACACGCAACGGATAACTGGCGGCCAAAGAGCCGACCGCGCCTGAATCTAAACGCCGGTAAGGGGAGGCCGGTATCGCAGGTCTTTTTAATCGAACATTAACTTTCATTAAACTCAAATTAATGTTCTCCAGCAATGCTTGTGATTGCTTTTCAAAATAAATAGCCTCATCATGATCTTTGTAAGCAGCGCTTAAGAAAGCCGCTGCTTTTAACCCCGCGACAGCCCAAAAATCATCCCAATAATAAAAATCATTCGGCCCCAAATGTTCAGCGCTGAATCCCGATGGCAACAAACCTGCATGAGGAGATTGTAATTTATCAGACAAACATTTTTGGGAGATCCACTGCCCTCCCTTTATGATCGATTTTTCCCATTCTTTGGGAGGGGCATTCCCAGTCATCTCACAATACTGACGCATGATCCATAAGGCCTCGCCGTTAGAATCCCACTCTCCTTCCTGGGATAGAAAATAGCCTTGCGGCGTCTGACGAGAGGCAAAACAATCCAAGGAACGTCGAACACGTTCCTTTAAACCTACCCCTAACATGGCATGTAATATAAAAGCGGCATCGCGAAACCAAAATCTCCGGTAAATATAGGGCCCGGGATAAACCTCCTTGGGAGAATGCAAAACCATGGTATGCACAGCGACCTGGAAAAGAAACTGAAAATGTTCATCAGGGATCTGCAATACGCACACGCCTTGAAGGCTTGTCTTCCATGCCTCTTGAGCAGTTGAGCATCCGAAGACTTTATTATCAATTTTATTTGTCGTTAAAGGCAACGAAACTGTAACTTCCAATGGTTCTTCAATGCCAAGTGGGTATAAAGCGGCCGCGGTGGCCATGCCTACTTTGCAGGACACTTCTTTTTCATTATCCAGGGATGATAAATGACTGTATATATCACCACGACTGTAATCCGAAAAAACCCATCGATCCGCAGGCACATCAAAAAAAATAAAATGCTCACGATTGATAAGCCAACCCGCCGAATCCTCAAGAAGAGTGATATTATTCACAAAACTGACACCTTCAGGGTTATAGGGTCTCAGAGAAATAATTAACTGTGCCCTGGCAGCAGCCGATCCAATAATTTTAACTTGGACAACAGGGGCTTGGGCTAATCTGATGACTTGCGCTTTTAATTGAAGTCTTAAATGATCAAGACTTGATTCAGTTATCACGCAAAGATTATCATCCATGACGATCTTTTGTGATACATTCGGACAGCGCGAAGGGATCAATGCATCCCCTTCATCGGGGATGATCCAAGCATCAATAGACCAGCTATTATAAAAAGGAGTGACAAGGCCTCGAGGATCTACGAGAGGGAATTCGATGCCATCAGGAACTCCCAAAGCTGTCCAATTGCGATGGGTGAGGTTAATTTGGCTCAAAGAAAATGAGCGTGGGATAAATGCAACATTGCAAGGGTCGTACTGACATTCCACCCAATATGGCCAGATCCAATCAAGATTATGCTGGATGGCTAAACTATTGATCAAACCACGCGCATGCAGGACAA
>CAZFON010000137.1:0-5401 GCA_964520185.1 uncultured Planctomycetales bacterium
ATCAATTTCTTCGATGGAGGTCTCTTTGATCGAACGGAAGGTCAGATCAACCACTGATACATCCGCAGTCGCCACACGGAAAGACATGCCTGTCAATTTGCCCTTGGTCACCGGCAAAACTTCGCCGACGGCCTTGGCCGCACCCGTGGAAGAAGGAATCGTATTGATCGCTGCCGCGCGCCCGCCGCGCCAATCCTTTTTGGAAGGACCGTCCACGGTCTTTTGAGTAGCGGTATAAGCATGAATGGTGGTCATTAAACCAGTTTCAATCCCGATGCCTTCCTTAATAAGCACATGCACCAGCGGAGCCAGGCAGTTGGTGGTACAGCTGGCATTGGAAATAATGTGGTGCTTGGAAGCATCATATTCCTGCTCGTTGACACCCATGACAATGGTCTTGACCTCTCCCTTGCCCGGTGCCGAGATGATCACTTTTTTAGCCCCTGCCTGCAAATGTCCTTTGGCTTTTTCGCTGTCCGTAAAAAGGCCGGTGGATTCGATGACAAGATCTACACCTAAGGCCTTCCAGGGAAGCTCTGCCGGATTTTTGGTTGCCAACACACATTTGGTTTTGTATCCGTTAACCACTATAGTGTCCGCCTCTTCTTTTGATGCGTCACTTTTGAGTGTAGACACTGTATGCTTGAATTTACCATGAACTGAGTCATATTTAAGCTGATAGGCAAAATAATCAGCGTCAGTTGAGATATCCACGACAGCAACCACATCAATTTCCTTACCTAAAAGCCCCTGGTCGCAAATCGCCTGAAACACTAGACGTCCGATACGCCCAAACCCGTTGATACCGACTTTAACTGCCATTGCGTCCTCCTATGTTAATAACAATTCCCTAAAAATATAAATAATATCCTTCTATTGAGTTTTGTCAACAATAAAGGTGACAGGTACATTTTTTTAAAAAATGTACCTGTCACCTTTATTAAATATTATTGTTCCAGCGTATTCATGATCTTGGTATAAATATCCTGAGCAAGACCAATGCGCGGGAAAATACCGTTGCGGGCTTTGACGCGAAGCTTACTGGTGGTCAAATTGACTTGGAAAGCCGTGACAATAACATGGTTGCCGTAGACTCTTGCCTCAATCATGCCATCCTTAGGCTCTTCATTGAGGATGGTCCCCATGATCGCCAAAACTTTATGGGCTGACGTCATCAATTCTTCCTGACTTTTGCTGGTGACCCCTTCGAAAGTATCCCTGGTGACGGCATATCCGCCCACAGCCCCGGCGCCACCGACAACTAAAAACCAGCAACCGCTGAAGGAAACGCACATCAAAGATACCAACAAAACCTGCAGAAGTTTATTGCAATGCTTCATGGCTTTATCCCTTTCCAGGCTTGGAACCATGGTTGGCTTTTTTGGAACGCCATTTAAGTTTACCTTTACGTAATCTCTTGCTCATTTAACACCCCTGTGTATGATTTCTCTTAACTGGCTAATTCTACCTATAATCGCCCAAGGTTTCAAATCTTTTAATTCTTTTTTTGAGCTTGAGCCTGTGCTTACTGCAACGACGCGCATACCTGCTTCGCGGCCGCAACAGACATCAATGCCCATATCACCCACATACAAAATATCGTCTTTGTCGATCTTTAAACGCTTGGCAATGGTCTCCAGGATGTCCGGATAAGGCTTAGGCCTCTTGGCTTTGTCCGCACAAAGCACCTCATCAAAAAACTTCCATACCCCGAGCTTTCTTAAAATAAGGTGCGTGAATTGAGTAGGCCGATTGCTGGCAATGGCAAGCAGGCAGCCTTGTTTCTTGAGGAATTTCAATATTCCTCCGGCACCCGGCAATAATTTCACCATGCCTTGGCGCTTCAACATCCTAATGTGATGGGGCCGATAAATGGCAATGGCCTGATCGGCCATTGCCTCTCCAGCAAAATGAGCCATCAGCTTGCGGTCACCGCCGCCCACACTGCGCTTGATCTCGGCATGGGAACGCCTGGGCAGTCCTAAAGACTTCAAGGTATGATTAACGCTCCGGCTGACTGCCGGGTAAGCATTGACCAGCGTGCCGTCCAGATCAAAAATGACTAATTTAATCATGTTACTTAATATTGGAAGCAAATAAAATGACCAGCCCTGCCACCGTCAGCACGGGTCCTATGAAAGCCTTGAATACTGTCAACACGGCTTCCCATTGTTGCAAGACCACGGTGACCCCCAAGATGGTAAGGATGAACCCGGCCAGGAATAAGATCAATCTACGCGACATCAATGTTTACCTCCTGGGTGGGGACAGCTTTCGGCCGGCTTTTCCAGCGTCGATGCATCCAGCCCCATTCAGCGGGATATTTCCGTATATAACCTTCAATGATATTGGTCAGTTTCTGGACATTGTATTGGATGGTCTCTTCATCCGTGGCTTTTTGTTCCAAATAAAAATGCTTTTCAATGACCAGGGTATGAGAATCACTGTTGTCCTTGCGCAAGGTAAAGATCGGCAATATTGGTGCACCGGTGCGCATGGCAAAAATAATCGGTCCGGTGGCTGTGCCGGCTTTTTGCCCGAAGAATTCCACATAAACGCCGGATTTGCTGCCCGTGTTCTGGTCAAGCAGGACCACCAACAGTTCTTTATCACGCAAGGCCTTCAGCGACTGGGAAACACAAGCTTCCCGCGGGTAACTGTGCACGGTCTTAAGCCCCAGACGGGCACGCGAGGCTTGAAAATCCTTTTCAATGATCTCGTCCCGGCTGGGACGGATGATAGCATTAGTGGGATAGCCCATCTGCGCCAAATAAAGCAGCATCATGGGAAAATTGCCGAAATGCGCGGATATGCCGATGACCCCGCGCCCTTCTTTCAACGCCGCATCCAGATGAGCACGGGAATCTCCCTCAAAAGAAAAAGTCTCTTTGATCAAATGAGGACGGTTGGCAAACGCCCCCAGCTCGATAACGCCTCGTCCGGCGTTATAAAAACAATCCTTACAAATTTTTTCTAATTCCTCATGGGACTTTTCTTTGCCAAAAGCAATGGTCAGGGTGTTCATGGCTGTTTTACGTAAATGGCCAACCACTACATAACCAAAATCCATCAACACGCCGGATATCGCCTTGATAACGGGATAAGGAAGGATATTGAAGAGCCAGGAAAAAAAATAATACATCCAACGGACCAGGGTTCTCTCAAGTCTTTTCTTTGCATCCGTGGCCATGATTATTTCCCGAGGATCCCTGCAACGGTCTTCAACAAATCCGCCGGGTTGACCGGCTTGGTAAGGTGGGTGATGGCTCCGGCTTCCAATTCAGCCCTGACATCATCTTCGGAGTGTTTGGCCGTCAAAAAAACGATGGCGATGTTCTTTAGAACATCATAAGCTTTGATCTTTTTGCACAGGTCACGACCCTTGATACCGGGCATGATGACATCCAGGATGATCAGGTCCGGGCGTTCATCCAGGGCCACATGCAGGGCCTGCTCCCCGTTTTTGGCGGAAAATACGGTATATCCGGCCTTGGTCAAAATAGGAACCACGACCAAATGCATCCCCGGATCATCGTCAACCAATAATATTCTTTTAGCCATACGGCCTCCTTGATTGGATCACTGCTGCTAATAATATACACAAAAAACATAGGTAAGTAAAAACATCTCCGTATTTTGTATAGAAGGTCATTTCCTGAACCATCGGCAGGACGCCTCCCATGCCCCCTTCGATAAAGGTCTTTTTGCCAAACCCGTCGTGCACAAAGGCTGTGATGCGGCCCCATGGATCGACCAGGGCGCTGACACCCGTATTGGCTGCGCGGGCCAGGGCACGGTGAGTTTCCACGCAGCCGAAGACCGCGGCCTGCAACTGAAGGAAAGGCGCCTTGGTATCCTGGAACCAGGCGTCATTGGTCATGTTCACAAAAAAAAGAGCCCCCTCCCGGGTGAACTGACGGCGAAGATCCCCCAGTGTATCTTCAAAACAGATCAAGGCGCTGAATTTCTTGCCCGGAGCAATGGTGAAGACCTTATAAATTTTGCCGAAATTAAAATCATCCAGGCCGACGATCTTGCCGATCCATCCCAAGACCGGCCTTAAGGGCAGATATTCCCCAAAGGGGACCAAATGGATCTTATCATAACGGCCCAACATTTGTCCATCCGCACCGATGAGAAAGGCGGAATTAAAATATTGCTGGCCTTCCTGGCCGATGGACCCTATCAATAAGGGCGTATGCAGATCTGCGGCCGTGGCACGGATCTTCATGACCAAAAAAGGAGATTCGCTGATTACGCCCGGCAGGGACGTTTCAGGCCAAATGATCAGGTCCGGTTTTTGGTCCTTCAACTGCCTGGTCATCCAGATATTTTTGTCGATGATCCAGGGCCTGAGGGAATCGTCCCAATCAACAGCCAAAGGGATATTGGGCTGGATCACGCCCACCCTGACCGTCGGATAATTCTTTGCTTTTCCTGTGACCGCCAAACCATAAGCCAGGACCAACGCTAAGATGACCATCACGGTCAAGTTCGCTTTGACCAAAAAAGAGCGCGCGCGCCAGTTCTCAAAAATCAAAAGATTTACCAATACCACTAAAAACGATACCCCATAGACACCGGTGATAGACGCTATTTGGATCAGCCAAAGATTTTTATATTGTGAATGGCCCAACCTCACCCAGTCAAAGCCGCCCAAAAAATGGGCGCGGATAAATTCCAGGGCCACCCAGCAGGCTGATAAAACAAAAATACGCGGAAGCACGGAGAGACGCTGAAAATAAATAAAAGCCATCCCGAAAAGGGCAAAATATAAGGCCAGGAAAGCCACCAGCAGGAAAGCGCCGACATAGGTGACATAGCAAACCCATCCAACGGTTGCGGCAAAGAACAAAAACCCGCATAAGTACGCGCGCCTGAAGGCCCGCCACGGCCGTTGTCCGTTGATCGTAGCGCAAAGCGGTACCAACGCCACCCACATCAGGAAGGAAAAATCAAGTTGAGGGAAGGAGGCAATTAAAAGCCCCGCAGCTAATAAACAGGATAAAAACGACATGAATCTATGCCCCGCAACATTTTTTATATTTTTTGCCTGACCCACAGGGGCAGGGGTCATTGCGGCCGACTTTCTTTTCACCAGCATGCACAGGCAGAACCGTTGGCTTGACCATAGGCTGTTGTTGATAGATATCCGTCTCGTCCAACACCGCCTGCTGGGGAGATTTGGGTATCGGGATGCCGGCCTGGTATTCCTGATGCACTTCCTGCTGGGGAATGGCGCTGAAGACCGAACGCGGACGGAATTCCTGCGGCATGGCCTGCAGCCTGAAGATCATGGCCGCCACTTCATGGTTGATGGATGAATACATGGCCTTGAACATGGCAAAGCCTTCCTTCTTGTATTCCACAAGGGGATCACGCTGGCCCAGGGCGCGCAGGC
>CAZFON010000138.1:0-5395 GCA_964520185.1 uncultured Planctomycetales bacterium
ATCGATCTTATTCTTTTTAGGAAGATCAAAACATTCACACAACACTGGTTTTGAGCATCCAATTAAACGAAATCCAATGCTTGTAACTATCAAAGCCCCTGCCATAACAAAAGCCAAGGTCGGATCAAAATGACCAAACACATCAAGAAATCCGATAACCTTGGCAGGGTTTATCATTCCAGAGATAATCAACCCCAAGGACATCATTAACCCGCTAAGCATGGCCGTAAAGATATACATATTAAACTCCAAAGACTTTCTTTAACCACACCGTAAGAATGCCTGTTGCCATAAAAACTACAGTTGCGACAATGGAACGATTTGATAGACGTGCCATTCCACAAATACCATGCCCACTCGTACAACCGCTCCCTAAAACCGTACCAAAACCCACTAACAGTCCTGCCGTCATTAAAACCCAGTGACTTGCCTGGATATAAACAGCAACAGGATATTTCAACTGATAAATAAAACCACCAAAGACAAGACCAAAGACAAATGCCAAACGCCACCCATGATCTTGGTTTGGTTTAGTCAATAACTTCGAAGTTATCCCGCTAACCCCCATAATTCGGCCATTAAACCCAAATAAAATGATCGCAGCCGTCCCAATTAATACCCCTCCTATCAATCCGTGTAAATAAGAAACATTCATAGGTTTGATCTTTTTAAAAGCATCTTCCTTAGAGCATACGCAGTTGCTACTAATAACACGCCTAAAAGCAACGACCCGACCGCCGAACCAAAAGTTGACCACACCCGGCTAAAAAATAACGTATATGTATCAATGATAAAGAATGTTAGACCAAAATTAAAATAAAGCCTGTCTTCTTTGAACGCTCCGTAAAACATCGCCCCCAAAGATGCCCCTAAATAAAGTAAATTAGCTATCCAAAGTTCAATAGCAGAAGGTTCTTTCCAACCATCTTGCGAAAAACCCCATAATGACATGACCCAAAGAGAAAGATAAATAAATAGGAGTCCTGTCCATTGATATGTCCTTCCAAACAAAAAGAAATAGTGCCCTTCTTTCTCTCGGATCTTCTCCACATGCCATAGCCCAATAAACATCAGAAGGACCCCAACCAATAATTGGATAGCCGGTAATTGTACTCCGATCATATAGCATGCAAAACAATATGCTGTAAAGAACCCTACCGCATGCCCCAGAAAAGCTATCCCAAAAAGAAGAGCGATCTGATCTTTCAAACGGTAAGCAACGGTCAAAAAGAAGACAACTGCAAGAAATGAAAAATATGGAATAACAATATCAGGCCTTACAGAATAATTTCTATGTAAGGGTTCAAGAAGGCTGTTAAAAAGTTGAAAACCTATAGAGGCAACAATATATCCGCACGTAAGCGCTGTAGTACCCAATCTTAACTCTGGGTGTGCCCAAAGACCAAGCCGGTTAATTTCAATTGCGGAACGTTCTTGCAAACGTCTACCCAAATAATGACATAACCCCCATATAAAAACACATCCAAAACCTGAAAGAAAATTTACATATCTCTCTCCTGCAACCATCTTGGCCCAATTGACAATGGGTGTAAAAATGCCACATATGAAATTCCAAACAGCTATTAAAACCCGCGCATCTATTAATCTAACAGTAGCAATAAACCCAACCACTAACCAAAAAGCACCCATAACAAATAATACTTTTAATAATTTAAGCATTTGTTGATGTTTTTGAACTTTCATGTATTCGGTGATTTTTATTGATTGCTCATTACTGATCAGCTCTGCTTTAACCCATAAGCTCAATAAACGCTTCAATTGACCTAATCGCATAAGAAAACCTCCTTTATTGACACAAATTAATTATAACCCTCTGCCTTTTACTTTTCCCTTGAATTTCAAAAATAAAAACCCCTCGCGATCTTTCGATCACAAGGGATTAAATTTACTTGAAACCCTGCCAGAAGCGGGCACCGTTTGGGCGCCATACGAAAGGACGTTGGCAGAACAATACTAGAACCTGCTTGGCAGCTTCAACATAAATATGGCTTTAATTGAAAAATTCTCCCTTCATTCAATTCATCTTTCCTTCTCTACGCTTGTGATTAAACTGCCCTCGTAAAGTCCCCTGTTGCTGCTTAAGCTTATAATCTCTTTATTCGCGGGTTTAAATCCTATGTTTAGATTCTTTTGTTTATAAGCTCCCCTGATCCATTTCATTACAGGTTGTTCGATCAACACGGTTATGGCATAAGCCATTAAAATGGAACACCCCGCCGCTATTATAAAATTGACATAAAAATTCGCCTTCGTTCCATCCAACAACCGTAGTATCATCGTCCCAAAGTTCTCATGAATAAGGTAAAGACTATAAGATATTGTCCCAAAAAATACGAACACCCTATTTCTCAGAAAGGCCAGCATATCAAAACAGAATAAATAGAACAATATGCAGAAAAATATCAAGGCTTCGGGAGTCGGGTAATATTCACGGGCAACGAGGAATTGGGTCAAACAGCATAATACTAAACATGCATTCCGTTGCCATGTGGCACCTTCAAACTTGATCTTATAGAACAGGATGCCCGCAAAGAATAGATTGCCGTGAAGAAGCAACTTTGATTGTTCGATGATCCAGGGGGCGTGAATATCAAGCCGTGTTCCCAACCTAATATCAAGCATCATGACACACAACCACGCTAACCCTAACGGCTCAATGTATTTCAATAATTTCATTAAAAAAAGGATAAGCATACAAACGTAGAAAGACAATTCTGCAGTGAGCGTCCAAGACACCTGCATCACATAATCCGTCTTGAACCATGCCGTTAACATAGTGGCATTGATAAAAAATTGGGATGGATGGATCTTTAGGACCAAGAACAGGTTAATTAATAACACCGCCCAATAGGCCGGATACAGCCTCGAAAACCGTGATACAACAAAATCCATTGGTTTCTTGGTATTGTTCAAGGTCATAAAGATCACAAAGCCGCTGATCATAAAGAATAAATGTACCCCAAGGTTGCCATGACTGAACGTGAATGTAGGATGTGTGTGCATAGTAAAATCCTTACCATACCGTCCAATGCTGTAATAGTATAGATACGATGAAGTAAGGTGATATAACAGCACCCCAAGCGCTGCCACTCCCCGCATTGCGTCCAATTCTGTCAACCGATGTGGTTTCATTTATTTTTGCCTTATGAAATCAGCATTAAAATATTATAGGAGAGAGAATAATTCAATTGTACTTAGGTATAATAGGGCAAAAACAAAACCCCTCGCGATCTTTCGATCACAAGGGGTTAAAATCTTATAAACTTTGATCAGAACTCGATCTCAAATATGCCGCTTGCGAAAAAACACATAAACATCCACCGGCTCAAACCTTCCCATAGATAAAATAACCGGCCCTTCAAATAAAGGATCGGCTTCAAGGCGTTTGACAAATTCCGCATTATGAACGTTATCTAAATAATCCTTATTAGGTTCATACCCTCTAACGGAAGGAGCGGTTATAACAACGTCATTTTTATGGATCCGTTTAAAAATATTGTCCCAATGGATAGGGCCTTGTTCGTATTGCCATATGCGCCAATCGACGTCCGCCTTTTCTCTACGCTTCTGCCATGGAAATTTAATAAGATAGCTTTTCAATTGCAACCCATTGCCCAAATAGCGGATAGAAGGGTTTTTAAGGCGCCTTTGATCACAAAGCTTCTTTAAAACATCCCAGTCCCATTGATCTTCCCGTTCAAATGCCGTTGATAAATTCCCATTCAATAATGAATCAGCTATTGAACCGTCGATCTTGAAATGGAGCCCTCTAACAGCAGGTAGGATCATGACCCATAACTGAAAACACATAACACCTGCTAATATGATCTTGGACAATAAACCTACCTTCCTTCTCAATTCACCTGCCATCAAACCGAAAGCAACAGCCAATGGTATCAATATCAATGAAAGGTACCTGGAATTGTTGTTGATCCCTCCAAAGAAGATCAACTGGATCGGTATAACGGACAATAAACACACCCCTAAGGCCAGCCTTTTTTTATCGTCCATGCCTTTGTGCCGGATAATGAACAACATGATCAGTATGGTGGCCATTGCCCCCAAATAAGGCCCTATCACCGACTCTGTAAATACGATGAAGAAGATCTTCAGTTTTTCCAACAACGCCAGGTGCACACCAAAGGAATGACGGATATTTTGTGCTGTCACATGACTTAAAAGGTACGCATAATCGTTAAGATTGTTCCGATACCAATCAAAGGCCATGACCAACCCTACCAGGGATGCTTTGATCAAATAAGACATGCTTAAACCTTCGGTTTTTCTTAAGAATTTGAACCAAAGCATCATAAAAAGGACCGGGACCGCAATGAGCACAAATGAAAGTTTCGCCAAAATACCAAGCCCTAATGCGATCCCAAGACCAAGCCAGCCCCATGCAGGTGCCCGGGGATGGCCCCAATCCTTAAAACAAAAATAGAACATCATCGCAACGGCCAGATGCAGTGATGGTTCCGTCATAAACAACTTACTGCTTATGACCATCATAGGACATAAGGATATAAAAATAACCGCTAGTGCCCCGGCCCCCGCATCTTTAGATAAATTTTTAACCGTTAAAAAAACAAATAACAGCGTTAAACTGAAATAAAACCACGATGAGAACCGTAAAATAATAGGAGAAGGCCCGAAGGCCAGCGATGCCGGTAAGGCGAGCAAGCGAAAGGCGGGAGCGTAAGCCGTAAGACGATACCTGTAATCACTTCGTAGAAAATGAATAAAGCCCGTGTCTTTGACACAATAGACATCCTGATAAGCCGTATCAATGAACTCGCCCTCATCTCCATCAAAAGGATAAGGGTGGTCTTTGATCCAAAATATAGCCGCAGCTGTCACTATGGCAAAAATACAAATTGCCAAATAAACCCAATAATTCTTAGTGAGCCTGATAGAATTTTTCATTGTTCACAAAATAATAAAGCCTTTCCAACCGGATCCGGATGAAAAGGCAATGGCTTTTCAAAATGGTGGAGGTGCCGGGAATTGAACCCGGGTCCTTGAGTCTCGTGATATAAGCTTCTACATGTGTAGTTTGTCTTCTCGCTTCTCGTCCCTCACCCTCCGGCAAACAGGATTGTTTCGGGACTAGCCCTCTTAAAGGTCTCGCTTCAATGCAAAAGGCAGACATTGAAGCCAGCCTGCTCATGACCGTTTATCCTGCTAGCAGGCGTTACAAGTAAACGGGCTTAGTTACAGTGTAACTAAGGCTTAGACAGCCATTCCGAAGGCCATTGGCATAGGAGCTGGTGCAACTGGCGCCTTAGCAACAGCAGCTTCGAAATCGCTGAACATTAACGGTTTAGCGTTAGCGTTTAATTTGTGCTTAGAGTATTTTACGAGGCCTACCAAGCTT
>CAZFON010000139.1:0-5377 GCA_964520185.1 uncultured Planctomycetales bacterium
AAGCATTTTAAGAAAGCCCTGGGCCAACTCATTGGCGCGGTGAAGCGCATCCGCCCCAAGATGATGACAGTGATGGCGGCCTTTGTAGGTTTGCTGCCGATCATGTGGTCCGATGGTGCAGGAGCAGATGTGATGAAGCGCATCGCGGCACCTATGGTGGGCGGGCTCGTTACATCGTTTTTGTTGGGGCTTCTGGTGTATCCGGCGGTTTATTACATCTGGAAAGCTCATTTTGAATTAAAAGGAAAACTTAAAGATTAATTAACATCTAAGGAGGCAGGTATGAAAAAAGTTACAGTGTTGATGTTGGGCCTTTCGTTAGTAGCAGGGGGCATGGCATTTGCCCAGGCATCACCTCAGGCGCAGCGTTCCTCAGTTCAAGCGACGGATGTCGGCAATAAGGCCTGTCCGGTTTCCGGCAATCCTATCGGCGTCATGGGCCCGGGCATTGTGCATGTTCATAATGGTAAGATTTATCATTTATGCTGTCCTGGTTGTATCGGACGTTTTGACAGTAATCCCGAGAAATATAGCAAAATTGCTGAGGATAATGCTAAAATTGCCAAATGATGTTTGACGGTTTTAGAGCAGCATTGGTTTTAGCGGGTGTTCTGGTTGCAGGTATTCCATCTGTTTTTGCACAGACAGCGCTGGAATATCTGCAAAACGGCAATGACGCGTTTAAACAAGGGGATTATAAAGAAGCTGTTTATAATTACACCAAGGCCATTGATGCCAACCCTAATTACGCGAAGGCCTATGATAACCGCGGGGTGGCCTATGCCCGTCAGGGCTTTTTTGATCCGGCCATTTCGGATTTTACCCTGGCCATTGCCAATAATCCCAATGATGCCGATGCGTATAATAATCGTGGCCATGCCTATGCCCAGAAGGACAATTTGGACCAGGCCATTGCCGATTATACCAAGGCCGTCAGGATCAATGCGATCTATGTGAAGGCCTATAATAACCGGGCAGAGGCTTTTTACGATCTGAAAGAATACACTAAGGCCTGGGCCGATGTGCATAAGGTCCAAAAAATAGGAGGCAGGACCGATCAAGATTTTATCGGAGACCTTAAAAAAGCATCGGGTCAGGATCAATAAATTTCGAGTTTTCCTTCTTTACTTAAGAGAAATAAATAGGTATAACTTAAGTCAACTTAAAATTAACATTAAAACAGCAAAGGTGAGGGTTTTAATGAATCGAATACTCTGTGTATTTTTTATCGTGCTCCTGGCCGGCTGCCAGCAAAAAAGCCAGGAAAATCATTATAAGGAAGTCATTGTCGAGCCCCCGCAAGCAAACGTTTCAAGCAATCTCGTGGCCCCGATGTCTGACCAGTCCCTTGCGATCAATCCGCATGCGGGGCTTGATATGCCTGCCATGGGATCGCCTTTTACCTGGCAGGTGCCTGATGGATGGAAGCAGGAATCCGGTGAAGGCATGCGCCTGGCAAGTTTTCATCTGATCTCAGATGCCCAAGCCATTGACGGATCCATCGTGGCATTGGGTGGGATGGCCGGAGGCCTGGAAGCAAATCTTCGTCGCTGGATGGGCCAGATCGGTCTTCAAGCGTCCCCGGATGAGCTGGGCCGCCTGATCGCTGCCGCGCCGGGCACTAAAATTAAGACAGGGCAGGAAGGGAAAATCTTTGATTTTACTAATCTTCAATCCAAGGCCAAGCCTACAGATAAAAGCATGGTCGTGGTCATGGTGACCCTGGATGAGGAAACCTTGTTTGTCAAGATGACAGGGGCCCTTGACAGTGTGCAAAAGAACAAAGAGGATTTCTTTAAACTTGCCGGATCAGTGGAATATCATGCGCCCTCCGGACTTCCCGCGCCCGGTGCTGAGATGAACCCTGCGAATCCTCATGCCGGATTGGACATGTCCCAGGCGGCTGGATTCATTGAAGCTCCCACCACACAGAATCTTTTAAATTGGGTTAACCCCCAAGGCTGGAAACAGGAGGCAGGCAAGCATATGCGCATGGCCAGTTTTCAGCAAATAGCTATGCCCGATGCTATCGATTGTTATATCATTGCCCTGGCAGGCCCTGCGGGCGGGCTCGAAGCTAATTTGGGACGATGGCTGGGACAATTAGGGCTTGATGCTTCGCAGAATACTATAAATCAATTGATCTCTTCAGCCCAGGACATTAAGACCAAGGATGGTCTTGATATCAAGGTCTTTGATTTTACCGGTTTGCAGGCAAAGGCCGGCCCATCGGATAAAAGCATGATGGCAGCCATGATCAGCCTCGAGAGCACCACAGTGTTTATAAAAATGACCGGTTCGATCGGATCGGTGGTTCAAAATAAAGATAATTATCTGAAATTACTCGGGTCTGTTACGCGTCAAAAATAGGATATGCTAAAACTCTTAAGTTCATCCAAGATAACAGTCGTCTGTCTATTCCTGCTTTTTGTCCTCACGTTTTGGGGCACCATTGCCCAGGTGCAGCAGGGTTTATACGCGGCCCAGGACCGTTTCTTTAATTCCTTCTATTTCCTGGCCGGAGGATTCATCCCATTTCCCGGAGCGCAATTGGTGCTTTGGGTTTTCTTTATTAATCTGATCTGCATGTTGTCCCTGAGTTATAAAAAATATACCCGTTGGGATAACTCGGGACTTCTCATCATTCATGCCGGTCTTATTTTGTATTTCGTTGCCGCTTTTATGATCTTTCATCTTTCCAGCGAATCGAATGTACATCTGGCCGAAGGCCAGGGCACCAATGTCTCGGTTTCTTACCATGAATGGGAATTAGCTTATTGGGCAGATGACAGCAGTGAGCGCGAAGTGACAGCCTTTGATGTCAGGGATTTTAAGCCGGGCTTTCAGGTCCCTTTTGCAGATAAGGATTTTTCGCTGACGGTCAATAAATTTTATCTGAACGCTGATGCCTATAGCGACGCTACGGTTAAAAAAGGCCACCCTGAAATCTTAAATGCTTCCGGTATAACCATGTTGACGGAGAAACCCCTTAATAAGGAAAATGAACAAAATATCGAAGGCGGCGTGTTCGATCTAAAAGCTAACGGCAATTCCTATTCCTTATATTTATTCGGCGCTGATGGAGAGCCAACCAGCGTCGATATGGCAGGCAAGACATATTATTTTGTTTTGCGCCATAAACGCTATCCGTTGCCTTTTACCATCAGGCTGGACCATTTTAAAGCAGAGTTCCATCCAGGAACAGAGATGGCCAAGAGCTATGAAAGCCTGGTCACTGTCACCACAGGCACGTTATCGCGGCAGGTGCGTATTTACATGAATAATCCCTTAAGATATAAAGATTACACCGTTTATCAAGCTTCTTACGATAATGACAGCACAGGCAGGCAGTATTCTACCCTGGCCGTGGTCAAGAACTCTGCCAGGATCATGCCTTATGTTGCCTGCTTGCTGGTTTTCTTTGGGCTAGCATTGCACTTTCTTATTCAGGCGTTTTTGGCAAAGGCCAGGAGATGAAAATAAAAATATTTCTAACCTTATTTTTAAGCACCTTGTTTTTAGGCACAGCCTTCGCAGGGCCGGGCATTAAGGATTTCAGCAATTTTGAAAAGATCCCGGTGCTGGACAGCGGCAGGCTTAAGCCTTTGGACACCTATGCGCGCAGTTTATTGACCCAATTCTCTGGTAAGGACCATTATGAAAAGCAGGGGGCTTGCGCGTGGCTGGCTTCGCTCTTTTTCGATCCGGATTCGACCCTGGGTCAGAAAATTTTCTTGATCAACAATCCTGATATTGCCACGGCCTTGGGGATAACGCCGCAGCAGGACCGCCGCTATACACCAAAGCAGCTGCAGCAAAGCTATGCTCAACTGGCCCAATTGCAGCAGGCGGCATCAAAGATCCCGGAAAAAGAACGTAGTTTGGCGGAAACCGAGATCATGCGGGTTTTTGATAATATCAATCTTTACGCGGACCTTTCCCGTTCCTATATATTCGCTTTTCCGCAGAATGATTTTACGGTCCTTTCAAGTGCCACTAAGAATAAATTAGGCTTAGCCGTCAATCAAAATCAATTCAGTTACATCGACCTTGCCCTAAAGGCATCAGAAGTAGCCCGGCAAACCCAGGCGCTCAGAGGGAAATCAGCCTCCGAGTATACGCCGGATGAAGCTGAGCTTGTCCAGACAACAGGCAATATGTTCCGCTGGTCGCAGGATTATAAAGACCTGCCGTTTACCGTAATTCCTTCCAGCGGCGGAAAGTGGTTAAGCTCCTGGGATGCGTTGACAACGGATTTCAGCGAAGAGCCAAGCCGCCAGTTAGTGATCCTATGGAATAACATGGCCATCAGTTATGCGCAGGATAATGGGGTGGCTTTTAATATGTCGGCACACCTGTATCTTGATACTATTCACGGCATGCTCTCCAAGGAAGACCTCAAAAAAGTAAATAAATTCCCCTTAGAGTTGTTTTATCAGCAAAACAGCCCGTTTACATGGTCCATCATGTTTTATATTTTGGCCTTCATCTTTTTTGTAGTCTCGTTTGCTTCTTCAAAGCCGCTTTGGTATAAACTTGGGTTTTTGTGTGTCCTCGCTGGTTTTATTCCGCATACCGCGGGACTTATCATGCGTATCATCATCATGGCCCGTCCGCCGGTATCCAGCCTGTATGAAACTTTTATTTTCGTCGGGTTTATCGCGGTCTTGCTTGGTCTTTTTATCGAGTATTACAACCGTCAATGGCTGGGCATTGTTACGGCAGCCATCAGCGGTACGGCTTTATTGTTCATTGCCAACAAATACAGCGCAGAAGGGGATACCTTGAAGGTGTTGATCGCTGTGCTTAATTCCAATTTTTGGTTGGCCACGCATGTGACTACCATTACCATGGGCTACGCAGCCACTTGTGTGGGTGGGCTTTTAGGCCACATCTGGCTTCTGCAAGCTGCCCTTGGAAAGGACAGCGTGACCTTGGATAAGACTTATAAGACGACCCTTGGTATCTTAGGCGTGGCCTTGACCTTGACCTTCCTGGGTACCAATCTCGGCGGTATCTGGGCTGACCAAAGCTGGGGCAGGTTCTGGGGCTGGGACCCCAAGGAAAATGGGGCCTTGATGATCGTGCTTTGGACCGCGTTGCTTTTTCATGCCAAGGTGGCTGACATGATCAATGCCATGGGCCTTGCGGTTGGTGCAGTGATCGGTATGATGGTGGTGATGTGGGCCTGGTTTGGGGTCAATCTTTTAAGCGTGGGTCTGCATTCCTACGGATTTACCTCCGGTGTAGCTACTTCTCTTATTATCTACGCCATCGTTGAAATCGCTTTTATTCTGGTTACGTCCTTTCTGATCTCCTTCCAAAAAAGGTGACAGGTACATTTTTTGGCTGAATAGCCTTAAAACAAAAATGTACC
>CAZFON010000140.1:0-5369 GCA_964520185.1 uncultured Planctomycetales bacterium
TGAAGAAAGGCCTTTGACGATATGTTTTTGCATGAACAAGTATACCACGATGATCGGCACGGCCGCCATGGTCAAGCCTGCCATCAAAACAGGATAATCCGTGCTGTTGGCCCCTTGAAAGACCATGATCCCCCTTTGCAAGGGCATCATTTGGGAGTCCCCCAACAACAACATGGCCAGGATATATTCGTTCCACACATTAAGTGAATTAAAGATCACGATGACCGCGATGGCCGGCCGCGCAAAAGGCATGGCCATGTTCCACCAGATGCCCAGCTTGCCGCAACCGTCGATACGCGCGGCATCTTCCATGTCCGAGGGCATCTTATCAAAGAAAGTTTTGAAAATTAAAATGCTCATGGACAGGCCCACGTTGATCATGCACAGGACATATCCAAAACGGGTGTTGATCAGGTGCAATTTTGTCATGAGCACGAAGAGGGCCACGAAGGAACCCGGCAAAGGGATCATCATGGCGGCCACGAACAGATAAAAAAGGACATTTTTACCGGGGAATTTCAGGCGCGAAAATGCAAAAGCAGCCAGGGAGGAAATAAGGACAATACCGGCCACCACACAGAAAGTGTAAATGACGCTGTTCAAAAAATACACGGCGAAATTTCCTTTTGTCCAGGCGATGGCGAAATTGCCGAAATTCAAATGATGGGGGACCAGCGCCTTGTCGACAAAAACCGTATCATTGGTCATGAATGCGCAGCGCACCATCCAAAAAATGGGAAAGAGGCACGTCAGGGCCACGGCCATCAGGAAGATATGGATCATCGTCGATTTGGCCCACCCCAACAAAATATATTTGTTCATCCTCGGCATTATAATTGTTTGACCCTATCGGATAATCTTTTCATGACAAAAGAGATGCCCACCAGGATCGTCCCGAAAATGACCGCCTCGGCGCAGGCATAACCAAAACGGTTGGTGCTCTGCATGGCCGAGAAAATGCGGGTGACCGGCACATCCGTGTGATTGACCAGGCCTTCATTGACCAGGGCCAGGATCAGGATAAATACCTGCATGCATCCTAAGATGGTCAGGATCACGACCATCAGGATCACCGGCAACATCAGCGGGATGGTGACATTGGTAAAAGCCTTCCAGCTGCCTGCCCCGTCGATCTTGGCCGCTTCGTACAATTGCCTGTCAATGGTCTGCAATCCCGCCAGGAGCATGATAAAGCCCCAGCCGAAGCCCTGCCAGCTGTTGACGATGGCGATCGTCGTCATGGCTGTCTTAGGGTCTGCCAGCCAATTGTGCACCATCTGAGGAAACCCGGAAATATAGAGAAGATGGTTCAAAAGCCCGATATGCGTTCCATTCTGCATTTCAGGGTTCAATATCCAGTTCCAAATAAGACCGACCACGATCGGCGAGAGCACCGGTGGGATAAAAAAGATCGTACGGTAAAAACGCTTCAAACGGATCTCCCGGTCACAAGCCAGGGCCAGGGCAAAAGCTATCGGGTTTTGGATGAACAAGGCAAAAAGAGTGATATAGCCCGCATGCCAAATGGAATCCCACCAAAGATGGTCCCCCATCAATTCCTTATAATTCGACAAGCCGATAAAATGCATCGGCCCTATCCCCCTCCAATCATAGAAGGAAAGGTTGATCATCTTGTAAAAGGGATAAATATAAAAAATGCAAAAAATAGCGACCGCAGGAAGGACGAAAAAGAAACTTTGCAGATTATCTTTGAATAAGGCGGCGCCTTTGGCACGGTCCATGTCAGCGGTTCCCTTTAGCCATCTGTTGGTCCTTGATCTTCTGTACTTCGAGAGCCACCTCTAAGGGCTTCTTCTCACCGATGATGATGTCCTGGATACCCTTATCAAAAGCCTCGGCCACCGACGGGTCTTCATTCAATGGCCAAATGTTCGGGTGAGTGGACTGGTCCATGCCGCTGGCAAATGTCCCCAGGATCGGCGAGACCATGCTCAGCGTCTCTTTATTGGAAGGCAGGTTATTGGTCTGCCGGGCCAAAACCGCCTGCTGGTCACGGGCGGTTAGCCACTTCAAAAAGGCAATGGCTTTGTCTTTATTCGGCGAGCCCGCGTTAACCACAAAGGAAGCTCCGGCACCTCCCCAGATCTTAAGCGGATGGGCCTGGCTTATGGGTGGCGGCCGCATGACCCCATAATCCAGGTCCGGGGCCATGTCATGATAGACATTGACGCACCAGGAACCGTTAAAGGCAAACGCCGCGCGCTCCAGGGCAAAATCCTGCTCGGCATATTTGTTCCCCAAGGTCACGATCCCGTCGATAAGGACACCCTTATCGCGCAATTCAGCGAACATGGAAAAGACCTTGATCCAATCAGGGTCCGTGTACTTGATCTCTCCACGGTAGGTGGCAAAGATCTTTTCTTCTCCCATGATATTAAAGGCATAGTTGGAGGCAAAGCAATCCAGGAGCCAGAGCTCGCCCCAGCCTGAGACAAAAGGCGTGATGCCCACCCGCCGCAGCATCCCGGCGTCCTTGATGAATTCATTAAAGGTCCGGGGAGGCGTCTTGATGCCTGCCTTGGCCAAAAGTTTTCTGTTGTACAGCATCTGTTCATTCGTCACGTCGATGGGAACGCCGTATATCCCGGGCTTGACACCGTAGCTATTGCCCTCATCGAAACGCCTGTCGGCCAAAGCCTTGTCGAACAGGCTGTTTTGCCACTTGCCCTCGTCTGCGCTCATCTCAACGGTCAGGTCTGCCGCCAGGCCCGCCTTGATGAAATCCGCCACGATGGATTTTTTATCGAGGATGCCGTAAATATCAGGCAGGACATTGGCCTGTGCCGCGGCAATGACTTTTTGGGAATATGACTCCGACGGAGCGAAGAGCTGGATGACAACATCGACACCGGTTTCTTGTTTATATTGGCGGGCTAATTGCTGCAAGGTATCGTTACGGTCTGTCATCCAATGCCACAGGACGATCTTATTGCTTGGGTGCGGAGCAGGGCCGCATCCGGGGGCAAGCAATAATAAACAAAAACTGAACGTAACGAATAGGCGCATTATTTAAATACCATTATTGGGGCCTTTGATTTCGAACCAAAAATTTAACACAGACCTAGATGTTGGTCAAATGGAATTATCCCCTTCCCCGTCTTGCTTCCAGCTGCTTTCGTGTTTCATAAGCCTTGTCTTCCGAGATATCGAAAGTCAGGATAAAGTAGATCGCGAGCAAAGATGTCGCGACTGGGATGCCGATATCGCAAACTCTTGTGAAAAACAAGGCATGCGGCTGGTTTCCACCCAACGATTCCTTGAAACCCGTCCAGTCCAGCATAAAGCCGGATATCAGCGACGAGATGGCCTGTCCCACCTTGAGCACCCACCAGTAAATGGCGCCAAAGATCCCTTCCCTTCTGGACCCTGTCTGCAGTTCATCAACATCACAAACGTCGGCGAGCATGGAAGTCACAACAGTAAAAAGCGACCCTAAGCTGCAAGCGATAAAGGGTGCCGCCATCAGCAACAGATAAGGATGGTGCTGATTATATCCCCACCATTTCAACGCATAGCCCACGATGGACAAGGGGATGGTGATAAGTAATGTGTTACGTTTGCCGATCTTGGTCGCGACCCAAGCGATCAAGGGGAAAACAAGCAGAAAACTCACCAGCGCCGATGTCATGCCGAACCAGCCCTGCAAGTCACCACCCTTGCCGTAATCGCCGCCATAATCATAAAAAACGATGTTGATAAGTATAAAAGTGCTGGCCAGCATGAATCCATTGAAAATCAGGAAGCTTATGATACAAAGCTGGATAAAGGGGCGGTTTTTAAAAGCAATGACGCAGCCGCTAAAAAAGTCTTTGACCACAGCGATGGCTTTCTTTTTTTGAGGCTGGGGCAGATGGGAGAAACGCTCTTTGATGAAAATGGCCGGAAGGATCCCTCCAACCACGATAAAAATGCCGAAAATGATGCCCAGGATGCGCACCCCATGAACAAGATCTTTATCGGGTGTCGAAAACATGAATTTAAAAAGCCATGGGGATATCATCCAGGCGATTTGGCCGACCGCATTCGCTGTCCCCAGCAGCCGTGTGCGCTCGTGGTAATCAGGGGACATTTCAAAACCTAAAGCGGTAAGGGGTATGGCAAAAACGGAGAAAGCCACCACAAAGAGGCACTGGATCAACAAAAAATACCAGAAATAATACCCTTCGCTATGTCCTTTGTGAAGCTGGAATAGCAGGACAAATAAAATGCCGGAAGCCAGGGCCCCGACGAACATGAAAGGCCGGCGGCGCCCATACCGGGTGCGGGTATTATCTGAAGTGTAGCCAATGAGAGGGTCAGTGAAGGCATCGATAAGCCTGGGAATGGTACCGACGATCCCGATCAAGGACCAATGCATCCCTAATCCGAGATTCAATACAAATACCATGGCCCCAAGAGCGGCCGCCTGCATCTGGTTGACAAGATATCCTACACTGTATACAGCTTTTTGTAATAGTGGTATGCGATCTTGCGGAGCGGTGACGTGGTGGCGCGAGTGCTCTACGACTTCATCCATCAATGATCTCCCTGGTTGGTGAAAGGCGGCATTATATCAAAACCTATGCATTATGTACAACAGTAATAACCCTTATATAATAAGTACAAGTACTTATCCCAGGGTTACTTTGATAAAAGCATCTCGGGTAAATACGGCTCTGGGAAGGCAAGCTTGGGCCTCGGCGAGAACTTTGAAGGCAATGCTTTTCCCGTTGATCTGGATCCCCTTAATGGCATATTGCCCGGCATCCTTCGCCAGCGGATTATGGTATTCGATCTTCAGGCGCTTGCCCGCAAATTGGCAGTCAACGCCGGCCGTGTTCTTTTTGTCGAACTCTTCTTTGACCAGTTGGGGATGAAGCACCAGGTCTCCCCGCAGGCCGCGCACGCCGAAAACATAAAGCAGTTCCGTCAAGACCAGCCAGCTGGCGGAGCCGGTCAGATAATGGTACATGCCTCGGCCTTCGGAATCAAAATATTCCGGGACGCCCGGATAGATCTTACTGTGTTTTCCGTCACAGGCCATCCGGTAAATGGATCGCAGCACCGTGTGGCCTGCCCTGGCAAAGCCCTGCTGATACAGCCCTGCGGCATACATGACGTTCATGTGGCTGAAAAAAGAACCGTTTTCCTTACTGCCGTAGGCAAAACCAAAGTCCCGGCCCAGGTCCATATACCGATCGATGCCGAAATCCGTATTCAGGCGATACCCTCCCCACTGCTTGTCCTTCAGGAATTTATCGACGCTGGTGATGACATCCTTGATCTCTTCACCCGTCGCCATCCCGCTCATGACGGCAAAAACCTGGCCTGTCAGGGTCATGCGCACGTCTTTGCCGGTAAGCCCTTCC
>CAZFON010000141.1:0-5347 GCA_964520185.1 uncultured Planctomycetales bacterium
CCTCGGTTTGAAGAATATTCTTTGATCTTTCCTTTATGCATTTCGCTCACCCCACCTTTAATTTTCTAAGATAATCGAATCCGACCAATCTACGGTGTTGCTCATCCCAAAGACGAAAAGCCAATGCTTTAAAACTTTTCAAGAAGGTTATCGGTTTTATCTGCTGAAACATGGGGTTTTCTTCGTGGCACCTCTCCAGAAAATAATTGGGGATACGCGGGCACAAATGGTGAATATGATGGAACCCGATGTTGCCTGTAAACCATTGCAAGACCTTCGGCAATTTCAAAAAGGAACTGCCTTTAAGCGCCTGCGTCAGATAATCCCATTGGGTATGGCGCTCCCAATACACCCCTTCGAATTGGTGTTGAACATAGAACAACCACACGCCTGCGGTAGACATGATGACCACGATGGGAAGCTGGATCAGAAGGAAGGCTTTTAATCCGATCAAACTGCTCATGAGGACAAAAAGCCCAAGGATCCCGAGGTTGGTGACATGGACGCTTTTCCTCCCACGTTCCCCTTCTTCTTTTTTCCCCGGCACGCGATGAACAATGAGAAAAAGGATGGTAGGTCCGATGATAAACAAACAAAAAGGGTTGCGGGCTAAACGGTATTTGATGCGCACCCAGCGTGAGGCCTTCAGGTATTCTTCGACGGTCATGGTCCACACATCTCCCCACCCGCGTTCATCCAGGTCGCCGGCATGGGAATGATGGATCGCATGGGAATGCGTCCAATGGTGATAGGGTGTAAGCGTTAAAATACCCGTCACATAACCCCAAAAATTATTGGCCTTTTGAGATTTAAAGAACGCCCCATGGCCGCAATCGTGGAAGATAATAAAAATGCGTACCATAAATCCAGCGGCCAGGACGCTAAAGGGTAGCATCAACCAAAAAGAAACGGCCAGGCATTTGACCATGACAACCCATAACAGAGCGTAGGGAATTAAAGTATTTAATAATTGCCCGATACTTCGGGACCTCTGGGGACTGCTATATTTGGCAACGACCTTCTGCCAGGTTTGTTCATGCTTGGGTTTTAATGTTGAGGTGTTCATTTTACATACTCCTATATTTGGCAGGTCAACTTAAACGTTGACAGCTCATGAATAGAAGGCGAAACAGACAGATGCCAAAAGGATACTGAAAGATCTGTATGGAGGGTTATCTATTTATCTATATTATATACTATAATCACTGCCGGCACAATGGTCATCTTCTAGGCTAGATAAAATAATAAAAATTCACTGTCCTTAAGCATTTTAAGGGTAAGGACAGATTCATTTTCAACGGCTGCAGCATCAGAATTAAATAGCTCTTGTTCATTCACAAGTATTTGACCTGTAGTCACTTGCAACCAGATGCCGCGTTTGGGTATAATATTATAAGAACACTTTGCTCCAGCCTTAAAACGTCCGATAAAAACCTGCGCGTCCTGCTGTAAGAACACCGTATTTTCACTTTTTTGTCCACTGGCAATTAAAAGTAAATTGTCTTTAACAGGTCCCTGCAGCGTTGTCTGACAATAGGCCGGTGGGATGCCCCGCTTATTCGGCAAGATCCAAATCTGAAAAAGATGGACCGTTTCTTGGGGGTGTGCGTTAAATTCACTATGCGTCACACCGGTCCCTGCGCTCATTTTCTGAATATCGCCTGCCTTGATATTTCCTTGATGCCCCATGCTATCTTTATGGGCCAACGTGCCCTCTAAAACATACGTCAAAATTTCCATGTCTTGATGCGGGTGAGAACCAAAACCCCTGCCTCCAAGGACAAAGTCTTCATTGATCACCCGTAAAGTGCGGAATCCCATCTGGGCCGGATCATGATAATCAGCAAAAGAAAACGTATGATGACTCTTAAGCCAACCGTGATCCGCAAATCCACGATCTTGGGCCCGTCGAATTTTAATGGTCATATACTCTCCTTAAAAATTTTCCACTGTCTTGTATTTTACACTAGGGAGGCGGATCATGCAAGAAGTTGGGACATTGCAGACCATTTGTCAAATCGGAAATAATACGCCTCGACAGGAGAATCAGCGGTCGTCAGGAGCATATCTTGGTTGGTCCTGCCCTTGTGTCTTTTAAGTCCCATAAATTCCATCTGGCGCAAAAGATCATAGGCCCAATTTTGGAGTTCTTTTTTACCGTCCCCGATAAAAACAATTGAATCAAGTCCTTCAAGGACCGCCACGCAAGCTCCGATGGTCTTAATAAGCTGGTAAGAAAAAATATCGCGGGCTAAGGCTGCCTTCGGGCCCTTCCTGACGATAAGGTCCGCAAATTTCAACTTTTTCCCCATCAACGCTTTAAATCCGCTTTCCTGTGAAAGCACCCGATCAATGCCTTCTAAAGAATACCGTGCAGAGAACAGCTGAAAAACGATCGAAGTATCGATCGGACCGCAGCCGGTTTGCGAAATGATACCGTCAAAGTCTGAAAAACCCTGACTGGTCATCACCGGCCTGCCGCCTTTGAGCGCGACCACATCAGCGCCGTCGTTAAGAAATACCGTGATGATTTTCTTTCTCTTACGGGCTTGAACAGTGGCCAATCTCTTGAGGGCCCAGTCGTGAACAATACCGTTGCGGGGGTGTCTTACAAGGCCTTCATGGGTGTATTCAAAAGGGATGGCGTACGGTCTTACATATTCAGGCATATTCAAAAAAAACGCCGAATCACATAGGATAAAATGACGGGAGCTCTCAAAACATGCAGCACAAAAACCAAAAAATACTTTCAAAGGGGACTTTTCGATATTCGCCGCCAGCAATGATGTCAGTTCCATCACCGGCTGGCCGATAGCCGGCCCACCGTCTTGTACTCGATATCCCACCATCTTGATCTCATGGGACCTATTAATCCGGCACAGTTTTTCCTTTAATAGACCTGTATCATGCTCCTTCCCTTCCTTGATAGTCAGGTCATTGTCCTTAAGACAATAATAAACACCATCTTTATCAACATCCAAAAGCAAGATCATCTCAAGTCTCCCAAGATCCGTCCTCCCTCAAGGCAGATCATCAATTCCTCCTCTGTCGGGATGCTCACAATGGCAACCTTTGAGTCGGAAGATTGAATAAAAGTGGCTTCATCGCTCCGGGCCTGATCATTCTTCTTTTTATCGATCTTTATACCTGCCCAAACCAACGACTCAGACACTTTTTGGCGAATGAACGGATTTCCGACCCCGATATCATCCGTAAACACGAGCGCGTTCAGACAGCCTCCCAGCGCAAAAACATAGCTGCCGATGTAACTTTTCAGACGATGAATATACATTTCAAAAGCAAGATTTGCTTCTTTCTTAACCTGCTTATCCTTCATATGACCGATAATGTCCGTAATATCGCTCGAAAACCCGCAAATCCCGCGTAAACCACTCTCATTATTCAGCATGGCCTCGATCCGGGCAGGCGCCATCCCTTTGTTTTTAGCCAGATATAGCAGGAGCGCCGGGTCAATGTCGCCGGAACGGGTGCTCATGATAAGGCCGGAATTGGGTGAAAAACCCATTGAAGTATCGATAGAAATACCATTTTTGACCGCCATGACACTGGCCCCTCCTGTCCCCAAGTGGCAGACTATCATGTTCAATTTCTTCGATGGCACATTGAGCAGTTTCGGCATCCGGCCGCATATAAACGAATAAGATATCCCATGGAACCCGAACCGTCGGAATTTAAAACGTTCAATGATCTTGTCAGGCAAAGGATAATGATATGCCTTGGGCGGCATGGTCGAATGAAACGCGGAATCGATCACCACATAATGCGGAATATCTGCAAACACTTTCATGGCTTCCTGGATGACATTAAACGAAATAGGATTGTGAAGCGGCGCCAAAGGCAGGCACTTTATGATCTGCTTCAGGCTTTCCCGATCAAGGATCGTGGATCTTTTAAAAAACTCGCCCCCATGAACAAAGCGGTGACCGACAGCATCCACGTGGATCCCGTTGTTGACAATATACCTGGCTGCAAGGCAGGCCGCTGTCTTATGATCAGGGATATCGACGATCTCCTTACTCGTCTGGCCGTTCCAATTGTTCTCAATATAGGAACGCTCCGTCCCTTTGACCCCAACCCGGTAGGCCTTTCCTTTAAAAACAAGATCGGCCTTTAGATTTTCATGATAATCAAAAACCTTGTAGCTTAGAGAAGAACTTCCGGCATTAAAAGTTAGTATATGCATAATGTTTATCGAAATTAATGGATAAATTCCCTGGATCCAGGCTTCTTTTCTGCGCCCTGACAACAGTCAAGGCCGTACAATCAACAATGTCCTCGACCGAACAGCCCCGGGATAGGTCACTGCAGGGCTGATGGGTCCCCAGGATAATAGGGCCGATGGCCCGGGCATGGGCCAGCCTTTCAGTTAGCTTATAGCCAATGTTACCTGCGTCTAGACTGGGAAATATCAAGACGTTTGCTTGCCCCGCCACATCGCTTTGCTTGAGCTTAAGTGCCGCGACCTCGGGCACCAATGCGCTGTCGAGCTGAAGCTCTCCATCGATAAAAAAGTCTTTCTTAAGGTCCTTGGCCATCTCAACCGATTCACGGACCTTGCTCACCCAGGTCCCTTCGGCACTGCCTTTAGTCGAAAAACTAAGCATAGCCACCCGGGCTGGTTTATCCATGATGTCCTGAAAGAATTGGGCAGCTGAAACTGCGATCTTGGCCAGCTGTCCGCTGGTAGGGTCCGGAATGACCCCGCAATCCGCGAAGCAGATAACGCCATCTTCCCCATAGATACAATTCGGAATAGCCATGAGAAAGGCGCTGGTCACAAGCCCGATCCTGTCGTTAATATCGAGACAGTAGATGGCCGCGCGCATAACGACTGCCGTGGAATGGGCAGCACCAGTCACCATCCCATCAACAAAGCCGCAACGCAGCATCATGGCCGCATAAAAATGATGGTCCTCCATGAGCTCATGGGCTTTTTCCAGGGTCATCCCCTTATTTTTACGGCATTCGTAGAGTAAATACGCGAACTGTTCCTTTTGGAATGGATCTATATCCTCCCTGGCCAACAGGAGAGGCTGGGCAATCCCTTCGCTACGAATGATTTCAACGGCTTTCAGCACCCGCCGGTCCTCTGTCTCAGGAAAAATAATTATCTTGGGATCCCGCATGGCCTTTTGCCGAATGCGATCAATGACATCCTTGTACATGTTAACCCCTTCCTTAATATTTTTTTGTAAACACCGCCTTCATCCCTGATGGCTCAGCCGTAAAGACAAGCTTCGTTCTTGCCGTTTACCTTGGCCATATAGAGCCCTACATTGGCCTGCAGAAAGAATTCCTGGGCACTCATGCCGAGAATAAAGCGTGA
>CAZFON010000142.1:0-5333 GCA_964520185.1 uncultured Planctomycetales bacterium
ATCCAGGTAACGGTAGGTCAGGCGTAAATCCTCTGCTGCTTCGATATTATCATCGATCTCAAACACCGGCACCTTGGCCGTATTTAAGATCTCTAACTTTTTAGCCAGGAGTTCAATGTCCCCGGTGCTTGCATCGGGATTAACATTTTTGGGAGGACGGACGTTAACTGTCCCGGTAATTTTGACCACAAATTCAGGGCCTAATTTTTGCGCTTCGCCATGGGCATCGGGAGACACCGACGGCACAAAGACCACCTGGGTTATGCCATAGCGGTCGCGAATGTCGATAAAAATAAGTTTACCGTGGTCGCGGCGGCGATGCACCCAGCCGCAAAGCACAACTTCCTGGTCTTTAAAATCCTTATTTAATTCCCCGCACGTATGCGTTCTCATTACAAACCTTTCTCCAGATCATGCTAGATTGCTCTATATCATCGTGTCCTGGATCGTCGTGATGTTAACATCACTCCTTCGCCACCCGATGATACACAATTTATTGCTATTTCAATTTATTCTTAATGACCTTAATAACTTCTGATAAAGGAACCGTCTCTTGCTGACTAGTAGACATGTCCTTCACTGAAACAGTCTTATCTTTGAATTCTTGATCACCAATAATCAACGCGAAACGTGCGTTGGCCTTGTTGGCCCTATTCATCTGGGCCTTCATTGAGCCGCCGGAAAAATTCGTCGTTGCGCTAATACCACCCTTACGTAATTCATTTAATAATTGAAATGATCGTGACTGATATTCTGCCTGTGTTTCAATGACAAACGCATCAATTGAAGAAGGATCTCCTTTGGGTTCCCCCGCGGCCAACAATATACGTTCTATACCCAAAGCAAAACCAATAGCGCCATAATCAGTTTTTTCGTTTCCACCCAATTCATGCAAGAGCCCAGCGTAACGCCCTCCTGCTCCCACCGCATCCTGACTGCCTAAACCTTCCGCAGTAATTTCAAAAACCGTATGGGTATAGTAATCCAAACCACGCACCAAATGCGGAGAAATTTCATAATCAATGCCTATGCCTTTAAGGGCCTTTTGCACATATTCAAAATATTTACTGGAACCTTCCGATAAAGGCAAAATCTTATCTTTACTGATAACAACATTTACGACTTTTCGGCAGGTCTCATTTTTACAATCTAAGACACGAAAGACATTGCGTTCAAAACGGTTCTGGCAGTCTTCACACAATTCTTTTTTGTGTTTACTAAATTCTCCCCTTAACCACGATGAAATATTTTCTTTATCTTCTTTTGAGCCAAGTGAATTAATTTTCAGCTTTGGACCTTGAACATTAAATTCCTGAAGCAAATGCATGGCTAAAGCGATGACCTCCGTATCAAGAAATGGGGAACCCCCATCCGTTTCAATTGCCTCTACTCCAATTTGATGAAACTGACGCAAACGGCCTTTTTGAGGGCGTTCGCCACGGAACATCGGCCCTAAATAGAAGAATTTAGAAAGAGATTCTTTTTTATCAAAACTGTTTTCTATATAAGAACGAACAACCGAAGCCGTTCCCTCGGGCCGTAAAGCGTAACCTTCGTCTTCCTTGCTTGAAGCCAATTCCAGAAGCTGCTTATTGACCACATCGCTGGTAGTGCCGAGAGACCTTTTAAAAAGATTGATATCTTCGTAAATAGGCGTACGGATTTCCCTATAGCCGTAGGATTTACAAATTTTTCTGGCTTTGGACTCTAATGCTTCCCAGGAAGGAATAGCATCGGGTAATATATCAGATGTCCCGCGGGGGACGGCGAAGGTTTTATTCACTTAAAGTTCGGCCCTATTTGACTTTTTGCTTCATTTCCAAACCGGATTTAAAGACCACTACCTTCCGGGGAGGGACAGGAACGCTTTGTCCTGTGCGGGGATTGCGGCCGAAACGGGCGCGTCGCTCTTTGATCTTAAAGACCCCAAAATTACGCAATTCCACCTTGTCTCCGTGCATCAAGGCATCGACGATGACATCAAAGGTCTTTTGCACGATCTTCTTGACATCCACCTGCTTGATGCCGGTGGCATCGGTGATTTTCAACACAATATCTTTTTTCGTCATTAAAACTTCTCCTTGTTGAGAGCTTAGCCCTATGTATCAAATAGAAAGCCGCCCTTCGACCTATTTAATTGCAACCATAGTACCAGCAAGGACTTACAATGTCAAAGAAAAATTATCCTCCCCCACCAAAACTTTGAGCTCTTCCATTAAAACCTCGCTTGGAGTCACATAAAGCTCTTCGCCCACCAAAATCTGGACTTTTTTATAGTTATTAGTGTCCATTTGCAAATAAACCGGCACCTTGCCGGGAAAACGCGATAATTTTTCCTTCAACTTCTCGAAACCGACCTCTCCTGTATGCGATAAGTCCACCTGCAGGGACTTGATCATGTCATAGACCTCCTCGATACCGGCCATTTCATTGCCCACCATCTTTGGAAACCCGTCGCGGAAACTGACCTTACCCTTGACCACCACCACTGTATTTTCTTTCAGGTAGGAAGCCACCTGCGTATAGCTTGAGGGGAAGACCACGATCTCCATTTCACCATCGATATCTTCCAGGCCAACGATGGCCATGCGCTCATTGGTCTTCTTTGTGCTGGTAAGCTTGACTGAAGTGATGAGCCCGATCATGCGTGCTTCCTGGCCGTCACGGCACCCCCTGATGTTGGCGGTGGTGAAATCCGCGAATTTCTCTATCTCGGTCTTATAACGGTCGAGCGGATGTCCGCTTAAATAAAAGCCCAACAGGGCTTTTTCATTGGTCAGGCGCTGCGATTGCGCCCATTCCGGAACATCAGGCAGGGCCTCATCATCCTTGCCAAAACCGCTCTGATCATCTCCCGTGTCAAAAAATGAAAATTGGCCGGTCTCTTTTTCTCTTTGGCCGTGGAGCCCTGCTTCCAGGGCTTTTTCCAGGACCGCCATCATCTGGGAGCGCCGGACTTTAAAACCGTCAAAAGCGCCGCACTTGATCAGGCTTTCCACGACCTTACGGTTATTCAAACGCAGATCGATACGGCGGCAAAAATCAAAAATAGATGTATACGGCCCCTCCGAACGGGCCTGGACCATAGATTCGATGGCCGCGGCGCCGATGTTCTTGACCGCCAATAAACCGTAACGGATGGAAGTATCATTTTCGACGGTAAAAACAGTGTGGCTATAGTTGACATCCGGCGGCAGGACCATAATGCCCATGGCCCCGCATTCTTTAACGTATTCCACCACTTTGTCCGTATTATCTTTTTCAGAGGTCAAAAGCGCTGTCATGAACTCCACCGGATAATTGGCCTTTAAATATGCCGTGCGATAAGAAATAAGCGCGTAGGCCGCGGAATGGCTGCGGTTAAATCCGTATCCGGCAAAATAGTCGATCAGATCGAACAATTGATTGGATTGAGCTTCCGGCATCAGGCTGGTCTTGGCGCACCCTTCTATAAAAAAGGAACGTGCTTTCTGCATTTCCGCTGCTATTTTCTTGCCCATGGCCTTGCGCAGGTCATCCGCCTGAGTCATGTTAAAACCTGCGATGACTGACGCGATCTGCATGACCTGCTCCTGGTAAAGGATAATGCCGTAGGTGGGCTTGAGCACTCCTTCCAGCTTGGGATGCGGATAGGAAATTTTTTGCTCGCCGCGCTTGCGTTTGATGAAATCATCCAGCATGCCTGATCCCAAGGGGCCGGGGCGATACAAAGCATTGATGGCTATCAGGTCTTCAAATTCAGAGGGCTTTATTTTCTTCAGCAGGTCGCGCATCCCTCCGCTTTCCAGCTGAAACACGCCCATGGCATTGGCCCGCCCCAACATCTCATATGTTTTTTTGTCATCGAGCGGAAGCTGGTCAATGTCTATGCTTATGCCTCGATGCTCTTTGATGATCTTCAAGGATTCAACAATAACGGTGAGCGTCCTTAAGCCCAAAAAATCCATTTTCACGAGGCCTATTTGAGAAATACCGTCCATATCAAAACCCGTGGTCACTTGCCCATCCGAGCTTTTAAACAAAGGCACATACTCTGTCAAAGGCTTGTCTGAGATCACCACCCCCGCCGCATGGATCGACGCATGGCGGTTGAGGCCTTCCAGGACTTGGGCGGTAGCCAGCAATTGCCTGGTGGTATTATCGAACTCGGCCGCCTCACGCAGTTGGGGTTCGGAATCCAGGGCATGTTCAATGGTGATGCCAAGCTCATTGGGGATAAGCTTGGCAATACGGTCAACATCCGGATAGCTCATCCCCATGGCCCTGCCCACGTCGCGCACCGCTGCCTTGGCCTGCATGGAACCAAAGGTGATGATCTGGGCCACGTTGTCCGCGCCATATTTTTTGGTGACATAATCAATGATCTCGCCTCTTCTCTCGAAACAAAAATCGATGTCGATATCCGGCATGCTTTTCCTGCCCGGATTTAAAAAGCGTTCGAAAAGAAGGCCGTATTTGATGGGATCCAGGTCCGTGATCCCGAGCAAATAACTTACCAGGCTGCCGGCGGCGGAACCGCGGCCCGGCCCCACAGGAACGCCGATGGATTTGGCATAAGTGATAAAATCCCAGACGATCAAAAAATAACTGACAAAACCCATATCCTCAATGGTCTTGAGTTCGTGCTCCAAGCGCTGAAGCAAAACTTTATCCGCACCGGCAGGATAGCGCTTAAGCATCCCTTTTTTACAAAGCTCCATCATATATGATTTGGCCGTGGTCCCTTCAGGCACTTCATAACGCGGCAAATGGTACTGGTCAAAGTCCAGTTTCAAATTACATTGTTCGGCAATGGCCAGGGTATTACTGAGGGCTTCGGGCAGGCCCGCAAAAATGTTTTTCATGGCCTGCGGATCTTTAAAATAAAATTGGTCAGTGGCAAAACGCATACGGTTGGGATCGTTCAATGTCGTCTGCGTTTGGATGCATAACAGGGTCTCGTGCGCCATGGACTGCCCCTGTTCGAGATAATGCACATCATTGCTGGCCATCAAAGGCAAATTTAATTGTTTGGCGATCAAGATAAGCTCTTCATTGACCTTTTTCTGCTCCATGATGCCATGGTCCATGAGCTCAATATAATAATGCCCCTTTTCGAAGATCTGACGGTACTCATCCGCTGCTTTTAGCGCGGCATCGGGGTGGCCGCGCAGCAAATGACCGGCAACTTCACCTTTAAGGCAGCCCGATGTGGCGATGATCCCTTTGGCGTATTTGGTCAATATTTCCTTGTCGATACGGGGCTTATAATAGAAACCTTCCAGATAAGAGGCCGTGACTAATTTCATCAAATTGGCATAACCCTCATTGCTGGCGGCAAGAAGGGTCAAATG
>CAZFON010000143.1:0-5262 GCA_964520185.1 uncultured Planctomycetales bacterium
ATGTAGTATAGCAATTCCCCTGCCTTTTATGCAATCTTAATCTCGGTGAAATTGAGCGACTTGATGCCTATCAGGGAATTGGTCAAAAAGGCGGCATCGGCTTCTTGAAGAGCCGCCGGTGTCAAATTTTTCTCTTTTACACAAACCTTCAACTTCTGGGCCTGCTCGATGACTTGCCGGCGGGTGATGCCGTTTAAACAGCCTGAAGACAATGGGGGCGTATATAAAATTTTGTCCTTGATCCAAAAAACATTGGCCCTGCTGGCCTCGAAAATATGTCCCTTGGCATTAAGCAAAAGAGCCTCACCATAACCTCGGGCAATGGCCTGGGCATAACTTTCTGCAAATAAGCTGTAATCCAACGATTTTACGTCAGCCAAACGGGCATTAGCTGTTCGGTTGGTTTTGATCAGACACGCCCGATCATTATTCTTGGGGACATGATACGGCCATGCCCCTATCATCACATGCACATCCCTGGCCTCCTGCCAAACCATCATCCTGACACGGCTTAAAGAAAAATGATTACGCCTCAGCACTTGTCTCAATACCGATGGATCAATTGCCGGGGGCCTGATGCCTAAAGCCTTTAACCCCTTTCGCATACGGTCCAGATGCAAAGCGGCATCCATCACGACACCATCCACACCCAGCATGGTTTCAAAAACACCTTTGGCCTTAAAAGTTCCAGGGGTGAAGGCCTTCGCGATGGGCTCGCTTATTTTCAGGTATTTGCCGTCCAGATAGATAATTTTCATAAGAATGATGCTTTAAGCGTTTCGATCAATGGCCTGGCCTTGTCCCAGGTTTCCTGCCACTCGTCCTCCGGCTTTGAATCAGCGACTATCCCACCGCCGACATGAAAGGCGATCTCCTTATGTTTTAAAAACATCGTACGTATCATGACATTAAAATCCATGTCCCCTGAGAAACTGATATATCCCAAAGCGCCGGTATAAAGACCGCGGGAAACCGTCTCCAGTTTACTAATGATCTTCATGGCCTCGATTTTCGGGCAGCCTGTGACTGAGCCGCTGGGAAAAGTGCTTTTAAGCAGATCGAACTGGTCTTTGTCTTTGTGCAGGCGGCCCTGGACCGTGGATGTTGCCTGGAAAACTGAGGCGTATGTTTCGATGGAGCGCATGGCTGTGACCTTGATCGATTTATAATCACAAACCCTGCCCAGATCGTTGCGTTCCAGGTCAGTGACCATCAAAAGCTCAGCGATCTCCTTGGGACTTTTTAATAATTGCTCTTTTAATTCCATGTCCTGTGTTTTAGTTTCTCCGCGGGGACGCGTTCCCTTCATAGGTTTGACCTGGACCGTGCCGCTTTGACATTTCAAAAATCTTTCCGGCGAGGCACTTAAGATCACCTGCCTGCCATCATCAAAATAAGCTCCGAAGGGAGACGGAAAAGCCTGCCGCAAATTCTTGTAAATAACTGCAGGCTCGGGCATTTCAGGCCAATTCGGCACCTTTACTTGATGTGAAAGATTGATCTGATAAATATCGCCACGGCGTATATGTTCCAGGGCCTGGCGGATGGCTTTGAGGTAACCTGCTTTAGTAAAATTACTTTTAAAAACAAGACTTGACTCAACGGGTCCTGGCCTCGGGTTTCCCCAGCGTGCTCGCAAAAGCCTGCGCTCGCTGGGGAGACCCCTCCCTCGGCCACCCGTTGAGTCACATAATGTTTTTAATATGTCTTGGATACGTCCTTTAGAAAAACTTGAAATGATAAGCTGCTTTTGTTGGTGGTCTATGGCCAAAATGGTGTCGTAAAATCCAAAGAATAATGAACCGTCATATCCCAAATAGCCAACCGCACCGGCGGGAAAGGACAGTTTGCGGGAAGCAAGGCGGTATTTATCAAAGGCCCTCTTTAGCTTCTGCAAATCGCTTCCTCCAACGGTCATGAAAGGAGCAAAGCCGATATAGGAAAACTGTGAGCTTCTGGTATGCAGGCTGCTGTCTAGGAAAAAAACATGCGGCTGGTCTTTTAAAATACAGAAAACTTCAAAAGCATCCCCAGGGAAGGAAAGAGTGTGTTGATACACGCAAGGCATATGGGCTTAAAAAAGCGAAGCCTGAGGCTTTTGGCTTAATTTGAAGCTGGGTTTCTCGACTCCGAATTGCTCCAGGAAAATCGATATCTTCTGAATATCCCTGTCGTTGGCCATTTCCATCAGGCGCAGGAACACCGCAACGGTGATCTCTACGTCGGCCATGGCGCGATGGGTCTGGTCCACCACCACCCCCAGGGAACGCGCCAAATAAGAAAGCTTGTGGTTGCTCAAATAAGGCAGCAGATCGCGGGCCATTTTTAGGGTATCTATCGCCGGGGTATGTTCGTTGAGCTTGCGGCCGGCCAAGGCCAGCTCATAACACAGGAAATTCAGGTCAAAGCGTACGTTATGCCCGGCCACACAGCCTCCGCCGATAAAATTGATCATTTGAGGCAGGATTTCCGCGGCCATGGGCGCGCCTTGCAACATGTCTTCCGTGATATTATTGATTTCCGTGGCATGCGCCGGCATGGACCTTTTGGGATTGATCAGGGAATAAAATTTATCCACCACCTTGTTTTCCTTGACCTTGACGGCGGCAATTTCAACAATGCGGTCCCCGTCCATGGGCGAAAGGCCGGTGGTTTCCACATCGAAGATCACGAATTCGGCTAATTTGATATGCATACGGAAAATGAAGGAACCAATTCTAAAGGGTGATATGCCTGTTTTGCCCTTGCCACATTGGGCATGGCAAAATCATCCATGGTGTTTATACGGCTGGAATCTTTAAGTTCATCATCTGCGCAAAATTTATTGAACATGAACGCCGCAGCCCCGGCGATCTTCAAATCAGCAATTTCTGCGTAAACGCAAAAGGTGTCTTCATCCAGGGCGAAACCAAAAGTATATCCGATGATCTCACCCGCTGCCTTTAAAACCCTGACCACAAGCCCCAGCTCTTGATAAAACTTCAGCAAACGCGCATGCACCAGCCGGTTTTCCTGCAACATCGCCCGGTAGATCTCATCGGTATGGCTTTCGCGCCGATGTTGGGCCCAGCGTTCGTACAAAACCATGCAGGCATCGAAATCCGTCTCTTCGTAAGGCCCGAAAGAATGGGCCTTTTGATGCGCTGCAAAATAATTACGATCATGCCGCTGAGATTTATAAGCATTGCCCTTCAGAAGGACCAGGTCCTCCTTGCGGTACACATACTCTGCCGGCTTTAAGTACTGATTATAACTACCTGGATCGAAAGAAGACAATAAATTTCCGGGAATATTTTCAATACGGTTGACGGCTTTTGGCCTTTCCGTCGGAGACATATGCCTGAAGACCGCTTCTATCACCGATGGACCAAGACCACGGCCCAGGGGGGGCAAATATAAAAAACACCCCGCTTGCCCCTTGGCAAAAATACAAAGGCTCTCATCGATCATTTTGAATTCAAATTCAAAAAAATCAGCCCAGGCAAACAAACTGACAAAGGAAAAGCTGGACAAAGGCCGCGGGCCCAAGTTGAGGTAAGAATCCAGCAATGGTTTTTTATCAAACAGTAGTCCCTCGTTCATAGATCAAAGAGATGCAGTAATTCGGGTGCATACCTGCTGTAATCGTGGAACATACCCTTGTTGAGTTCCAGAAATTCTCTGATTTCCCCTCGTTGGAAAAATTCTTTCAGATACCCCACATAAACTTCAAAATCCGCTCGATGCTGGTGATCCTGGACATAGGGACAACTTAAATGCACATAAACCTTAACAGCATCCAGGGTCTGGGAAAGGATGAACGGATACAGCGTACATTCAAATGGACGCTTGGCATAGATGTTGCAGGTATTATCTTTCGTTTTAAGAAAACGGCAAAAATGCTCATGGCAAATTTCCATGGTTTTGATGTACGCCTGGGCATCGATATCGCCGGCGGTGATCAGGTCGGCTAAATGAACCTGGTCGCCTTGGCCCAATTTAGGCCGCCACACGGAATTCTCCTCCTTGTACCGGCAACAGCCGTTACATTTAAGGCAAACTTCCGAGGGAACAAACTGTTTGAGGGATGTGGTCATTTAACGATACTGCCCAAAGCGATGTCCTTATCCGGCATCAAAATGGCCATCCCATTGGCATCTGACGCTGCTAAAAGCATGCCGTTGGAAGTCTCGCCCCGGATAACAGCAGGTTCCAAATTTGCAACAAGGATGATGCGGCGGTTGATGAGTTGTTCCGGGCTATAGGCTTTACGGATACCGGCAACGATCTGCTTTACTTCCTTGCCTGTATCCACTTGCAAAACATAAAGACGGTCCGCGTTGGGGTGCTCCTTGACTTCCTTGATCTGTGCTACCACCAATTCAATTTTCTTAAAATCTTCCAATGAGGCCATACGTTCATCCTTCCTTAATATTAGAGGGCTTGATAAATGTAAGGGGCATTATACCAGCCCAAAGAGATTAAAACCAGCACAACAAAGCAGGGTTATTCTTTACAATCTCTCTCTTCTCCCTTAAAATAGCGTACGCCTTAAAGAACCCTCAGCAAAGAAAGGAACAGGGAATCTTGCCATTTTGGAAAGAGCATTCTAAAGTCCTCATCCTCTTCCTCGTTTTGTGTAGCGGCATTTTGATCACCTCTCCTTTTGCAAATTTTCAGGGGTATTTATCCCAGGGCGATCACGGAAGGGACCTCTATGCCGCCCAAGCCGTTTACCGGGGAGAGCTTCCTTACAAAGATTTCTGGTGGAATTACGGCCCTTTGATGCCTTATTACTACGGCCTGTTTTTTAAGGTCCTAGGCGTACAAATTGGCAGTATCTTATTGGGACAAAGCTTCCTTCGGATCCTGGCAGGAATCCTGATGTGCTTAGGCATGATGGAGGTTGCCTCGCCGTTAGCTGCCTTTTTATGCGCCTGCTGGTTCATGCTTTTTCAACAGAATTTCTTCTTTACCTACAATCATATCGGCGGATTATGTATGGGCATAGGAACAGTTTTCTGCCTTTTAGCCTATATCCAACGCCGTAGCCTAAAAGCCGCTTGGGGCGCTTTGGGTTTCATCTTTATCCTTTGCCTCATCAAGATCAATTTTGGAATAGCTGATCTGGCTGTTTGTGTGATCACCATCGGGGTCTGTGACCTGGTGAGCCGCGAGCAGCCCAAGCCCGGCAAAATATCATTTTATGCGGCAGCCTTAGGAGGGCTCCCGCTTTTACTTCTCGCCATCTATTATTCCTTACTAAGGGGACTGTCTTTGACG
>CAZFON010000144.1:0-5232 GCA_964520185.1 uncultured Planctomycetales bacterium
TGTTGTCGTTGTGTTATCAGTCTGATTGGCAGTTTGATTCATGGTCGTATCCTGGGCCAGGACCACATTTGCTGCAGAAAACAACCCCGCGGTTAATGTCAAAGCGATCATTAGTTTTTTCATAACGAGCTCCTGTTTTGTTGATATCATTTAGTAAATTCGATGGGCTGGCCGCAGGCATTACCGCCGGCGTTATAGTCATAGACCATCCTGCCGCCGTAATCAGCCCCCTTAGTCAACACGGTCACTATAAGCAAACAAAGGACCACGAACAACAACCGCCCTTTCTTAGGAAAGGCACCTGTCAATGCCGCCCATACCGTTGCAACAATGCTTAAAGCCAGCGTGACTTCCATCCATTGCATATGCGCATTAAGCAGCGCTGAGCGTACAGCAGGCGCCACCATAACTCCTCCCTGTGCATAGAGCCCGGTGGCCGCGGCAATAGCCGCAGTCACGGTACCAAGGACCAAAAGCAAAAAAGCGGCCTTGGCCCATGACTCGCGGCGAAGCACATAGGATAAAAGATAGATCAACGCCATCCCCATCAGAAAGGCGATCGGGAAATGCACCACCAAAGGGTGGATGTTCTGTAAATGCCCTATACCGGGCAGCCAGGGATCCAGCATTAAGAAACAGACTCCGCGGTGATAAATTGGCTGCCACCTTTGGAGAATTTGGTGCCTGTCACGGTCACGGTCTTGCCCATCTTGTTGATGACATCATCAGGCAAGGAAGTGTCATTTTTAGTCGGCAGAACCACGTATATATTATCCGTGCCGCTTTCCAGGACACCGACAGGTATGCCTTTTTTGGCGCAACCTATGCCGCATTGCTTGTGGGATTCGCCCTTGGCGCCCATTGTCAGATAACAGTACGTATCGATCAATTCACCGGTCACCTTGTCTGTTCCGGCAGCTTGGACAACAGGCGGCCAACCTATCAACAATAAAGCAGCCGTTACTATGGACGTCACTGTAAACTTTTTCATACCGTCTCCTTTTGTTAAGTTTAGTTTCTGTCCGTTTTCACTTTTATTGCCATTATCAATACTGGCAAAGCAATTATTTGCAAGACCACTGAGAAGACGATCATTGCCGGCAATGATAGGGTATACAAAATTCCCATTGCCGCAGAACCTAAAAACCAGGCAATGCCATAGGCTGTATCAAACACGCCAAAGGCCACACTCCTTTTGTCTGGCGAGACCATCTGGGAAAGCGTTGCCTTAAGAAGCGATTCTTGCGCTCCCATGCCGATCCCCCAGAGGACCATGCCCACTAATATTATAGTGAAATTTCCCCAAAAAACAAACGGCGCAAATAATGCGCCTAAAGCAAAAACAAAGACCATGATGTACGGTCCGAATTTGTCCCATAATTTCCCAAAAATAAGGGCGCTTATCCCTGCAGTGACCATGGCTATAGCGTAAAAAACAGGGATCCAGACAATGGGCACCTGATGGGTCTTGTCAAAATGAAAAGCCATCAGCGCAAAATCAGCAAATCCTGCTGCAAGCAGAGCCCCTCCCATCACAAAAAGCCAGTAAGCACGGGAGAATCCCCTGGTTTCTAAAACAACCGGTTCTTTCTTATCCAACTCCTGAGGTTGGGGAAAAAGCCACCTGGCGGTGAGGACCATGGCCAAACATAAAAGGGCGGATACAAGAAGAACAGCATAGCCGTATTTATAATTATTCTTGGAAAGCAAGACCCAGGCCACGATCAGCGGACCGATCGTTGCGCCAAATTGGTCCATGAACTCATTTAGCCCGAAAACCCACCCCATGCCTATTTGCTTGCCCGCAAAGGAAAGCATGGTTTCCACTGACGGTTTCCTTAAAGCTCTTCCGGCACGCTCGGCAATGATCAGGCCCGCGGCCATGGGCCAATTGCCTGCCAGGGCCATGGCTGGAACTGCCAGCATGTTGATGGCATAACCAACCAAGGTAAAGATCCAATACTTGTGGGTTTTACTGGCGAAAAAACCTGTGATGGAACGAAGGCCATAGCCGATCAATTCTCCAAATCCGGCAATGAATCCAACAGCAGCCGCACTGGCGCCTAAACTTGACAAAAAAGCGCCGTTAATACTCCTTGCCCCTTCATAAGTGAAATCAGCAAAAAAATTGACGACCCCTATGGTCAGGACAAACCTAAAGGCAAGTTGAGCGATATTCTTCTTATTCAAAACTTTTTCCTCATTTTCACAAACCAGGATTTTGTCAAACAGCATGCGGTGAGAGTCTGGGATGAAAAGGGCTTAATCAGGCAAGGTCACCGAGGCAATGGCCAGATATTCTTTGCCGTCATTACCAATGACCTTGATCCTGAAACGCCATTCTTTGGTGCCGTACAAGACCCGGCGGATGTTCAGACGGGCCATCAACCGGTAATTATACGGCTCCTGGAATGGTCCGGCAACCTGCTTGAAGGAAGAAGAGCTGTTCCTTGCGGCCTCCAGCGTAAATTGCTTGAACGGTCCACGCACCGTACCGTAAACGTCGAGGGACGACGGCCTGTCCCTCAAGTCACGATTGACATGGAAATTCGTGATCATGGCGATGACGGCTTCATCCGGGCTGGTCCGCAAGGCCTTGGAGGCATTCAAGAGCCCGAAACCGGTCTTGTCATTCCAAATGCCTTCACCGATGGGTGTAGCCGAGGCCCTGATGATATCAGCAACCTGCTGGTTGGTAAGGCCGGGGTTCTTGGCCCAGATAAGCGATGCCGTGGCCGTGACCATAGGTGTTGAGAACGATGTTCCGCTTTGCTTATGGTAGCCGTATTTACGGATCGACGGCAATACTTCCTTGGCGTCCTTGGAACACAGGGAAATGATCTTTTCACCGGGCGCCATAAGTCCCAGATTGGCCCCCCAACTGGACACTAATGAACGCTTCCCTCCGATATCAACCATCCCGACGGACAAAGCATAGGGGGATGAAGAAGGCCCGAAGGTCATTAGATCCTTGGCTGTGTTGCCTGCGGCAACGACCACCAATGCTCCCATGGCATTGGCCCTGGCAATAGCCAGCTGTTCGAGTTTGGAAATAGTAACTCCGCCCAAACTGACATTGATGACACGGGCCCCATGGTCTACGGCAAAATTGATCCCCCGATAAATGGCCAAGGAGCTTGTTTTCCCTTTATCGTCAGTGACCTTAATGGGCATGATGATGGCCCCTGGATCAATGCCGGCAATGCCGGTGCCATTGTTGAATTTTGCGGCAATGATACCGGCAACAAAGGTGCCGTGTCCCCGGTAATCCGTCAGGTCTTCATTCTCATTGACAAAATTCCAGCCATGCCTCCCCGTCTTCGGATCGGTCCACAGGTAGAGTGGCGCGTCAGGATGTTCGATATCCAGGCCTGAATCAACAAGCGCGACCAATACATTCTTTTGAGTGGCATCCAACGCATTCCAGGCGGAATCAGGATCGCTTAACGGCTTATACCCGATGATAGGCAAATAATATTGATCTGTGACTCCATCGCCATTATTGACCATGTCCGCTGTTTGTGTCTGGGCAGAGCCATCCGCATTGACAGGGACATTTGCGTTGGAGGCCCCTAAAAGACCAAAGAAGAATGAACTGCTTTTTTTAGCGCCTGCTTTAAGCTTCGGATAGAACGGATCATTGGGAACATTATCCGTTTGGCTATTGCTTGGGCCGATAGGATTCGTGGCCTCATCAACGGCTTGGGCTTTGGGATGCTCCATGATCTTGTCGGTCCAGCCTTGGGCAATGGCCAATTTTTTCCAAATGATCGCAGGATCGCTCTTGAGCATGGCCTGGGTGATGGATCCCACCAGCTTGCCTGAACCGTCAAAGATCTGTAAGGCCTTATTGCCGTTTTGTCTGCCGCAAGCGATCACAGGTCCACTGACCGCAGGGGTACCTGCATCTTCAGATGCCTTGATCTGGTCAGGGCTGGAAGCTTTTTCCTCAGATCCACGGTCCTGGTTATTGACCTTTCCATCGCTGATATCGCGGCTGGTGGCTGTTTTTGCCGAAGCAGCTTGTTGATCAGCATGGTCCAGGACTTTGTCGAAGCAACTTCCGCCGTAATCGCCGCCGCTTTTTAAACCATTTTCAAGATCATTAGATAATTGGTCCATGCTCACCTGGCCGGTCGTCGAAAAACCGCTTGGGGCCAATCCTGTATTGAGGCCGCCAACAAAGGATGTAATGGATTTTAGATCTCCGTTCACATTGGCAACCTGGCCTGTGGCAGGGTCGACCTTGGCCAAGGCCATCACCGATGAAGAGCTAAATGCGTTTGGATCCGCGCCTGTTCGGCTTAAAACAAACCGTTCAGGTGGCACTTCTCCGAACATAAACCAGTAATAATATTTCTTTACTCTGCGGACCCACTGTTCGTAGGGGATGCAGTCATAACAGATATAAACATCCTTCATACTGCAGGGCGGATGCACCTGTTTACCCGTTGTTTTATCAATATAGTATTCATCACAGGCATCCGGAGGACAATCATCCATGCAGTAATCATCGTAGTAATAATCGGCATTATTGCAGGCCTTCTTTTCTTCCATCCAATTCGGCGCGCAATAATAACACTTCATTGAAGCATGGGCCGCTGATGTATACCAAGGGACCGATTCACCGGTCGAAGAGTCAACAATGTCAGAAACGCAATCATAGGAATCGCATTTCCCGTTGCAGGAAGCATCATTATAATACCCAAGATTTGAGCACATGATCGGCCCCACAATAGAATGAACGCGACAGCCATAACAATTCAGGACAGGATTGGAAGCCGTCTGGCCTGCCGGCACGACCTGATGGGTCTGGGAGTCAACCGGCATTGATTCGCATTCCGCGCCTGACGTACATTTCCCGTCGCAATTAGGGCTGTCCCACAAACCTTCCTTGGAACAGGACGGCGGATTCACGGCAGTGGAGTGGTCCTTGCACTTATAGCATTGGCCGGGCAACTGAATACAATCATCAAACGAACCGCAGGTGGCTGGGCATTGTCCTAACTGGCCGCCCGGCGGACAAAGATTCAAGACTGTTTTTGGCTTTGCGTAACATCTATAACAGGTCCCCCCGCCGCCAAAGGTGCTGACAAAAACAAAACTGCAATATTCATCAGAGGAACACTTCCCATCGCAATTGGTATCATTGGTGAATCCCTGCTTACTGCAATCAAATTTATATAAAGCCGTCTTCGGAGACTCCTTGCAGATGTAACAATCCGCCGGGGC
>CAZFON010000145.1:0-5183 GCA_964520185.1 uncultured Planctomycetales bacterium
GTCATTGATCATTTTCGTGTATTTATTTTCCGGATTTTTTATTCATATCTTTTTTGGCGCCCTTTATATGCCGGCCATGCGGTATCTGCAAGTGTTGATATGGGCCGTGATCCCCCTTGGTTTTTCGCTTTTACTTTCCCGCTTTTTGATCGCGGCGCACCGTCAGAACAAGGATTTAGTGGCGTCTTTTGGGGGAGTTGTCATCCTGGTCTGTTTAGGCATCCCATTTTCCCTGAAATGGGCCGGAATGGGTATGGCCATGGCCTATACATTGTCCGCGTTTGGCATGGCAGGGATCTTTTATTATTTTACCCGTAAACTTCTTAGGGAATGATTTATGCTCCTTTTCTTCGTCCTAGCCGGAAGCTTAGTTCTCCTGTGGCCGGCTTTCTTTAACAAATTTCCTCTTCTTTATCCGGACAGTTTTGCTTATGTCGATGGCTGTTCGGCAAATTTCAGGTCTATCGGTTATTATCTGTTTATCAAAATATCCTCTCTTGGGACCTCCCTTTGGCTGGTGGTTTTTTTACAGGCCCTTATAACGAGCTATTTGCTGATACGCATACCGTGGTTGCTTTTAAAGCACAATGCCGGCAGGGGATGGCTTTCTTTTCTGGGGCTGGTCCTTCTGGTGCTTTTAACGGATGTCTCCCAATATGTAAGTTGGATCATGCCCGATATTTTTACAGGCTGGATATTCCTTATCAGCGTATTGTTTTTTCTTTCTGCCAATATCATGGAACAGTTTTTTTTGACGCTCCTGCTGGGATATTGTTTTACGGTGCATAATTCCAATATTTTTATCGGTGTTTTGTTGATCGTTCTTTTTATTTTATTAAAGTTGGTTTCTAGAAAACGCTATTCCCGCTGGTGGTTGCCTGGTTTAAAGGTCATGGGTGCTGTTGTTCTAGGATTTTTACTGAATTGTTTATTCAATCTTGAATTTTCAGGTTCCGGTAAATTCCAGCTTATGTCCAGGGATGCAGGAGGCTTTTTTGTGGCTAAATTAGCGGCTGACGGGGTGCTATCCAAAACGTTGAAAGACAATTGTTTGGAGAAAAAGTGGGACATGTGCAAAATTTCCGGGGAATTGGACGGGTTCAAAGGGTATAATTCGCATTTTTTCCTGTGGGATCAAAGATCCCCGTTTAAGAAATATTACCTTTTTAATGGCCATCAGCAGGGCAATGAGATCATCTTGTACGCCGCAACGCATTATCCTCTCGAAATATTGAAGGATAGTGCCAGGGATACATTGAATTTGTTGACAGAATTTAAATATCAAAGAGCTCCTTATTTTGAAAAGATCCTAGTGTATAAAAGTAACTTTAAAAGAAACCCGCGTGACATTGATTCTTATTACAACACGCGCCAGTACAAAAGGCTTTATCTGCCCGCCAGGATAATACCGTTGGATGATGCTTTGCTGGCGGCAATAGCGCTTCTTTTGGCCATTGTTCTAGCTTCAATTTTCTTATATCAAAGGGATTTCCTATTAGCCTCCATGGTGATAGCTTGTCTTTTGTTCATTTTGAGCAATGACCTGATCACAGCCTCCTTATCAGGGCCTTTTCCGCGTTACCAGATGCGTGTCCTTTGGTTATTGCCCTATGTGCTGATTGCTGCCAGCCTCGTTAAACTTAAGAAAAACCATTAAAGTAAATACACAAGATACTGTGCATTTCCTTGACACAGGGATTTTCGGTAGTAGCATATAATTGCGTTATCTAATGAAAAGCCGTTGCCTTTTCAATCGAATGATTGAAAAGGCTTTTTGTTTTCCAAGGAGCTGATTATGCCTAATCCTGACCCGAAGCTTTCTGAACTAATGAAGAAGCTTCAGGAAGAGAACGCACAGCGGGAGCAAAAGATCGTTCTGGACTTAAAGGTGCGGCATGCAGAGGATATCAGGATGTTACGCGATGCGAATGTCGATAGCGAAAAGAGGCTCATCACTGAACTTACCAACAAATGCGCTCAAAATACGGAGCAGCAAGCCCGCATAAGGTCCTTGGTCGTGGCCCTATTAAAGACCAAGTCTGAGCGGGACAAGATCTTATTGGCCACCTCCTGGATGGCCATCGGCGCCCTGGTGATCGTTGCCGTTGACGGCCTGGTCTATGAAGTTTTCTCCGGCATATTTATGTTCGTGGCCTTGGCAGGTTTCATAGCGGTCGTCCTTTTTACCGGACATAATCTTAAGATCAATAGCAAGCAATTGATAGATGCCATGACCGGTACCATGCCTGCTGATTTGGTATTGGAAAAGGATGACGGCAGGCCGATACGTTCCCTTTTATTCGGTTTATTTTCAGCGATATTATTGGTATTGACCCTTTATATCAATTATCAAGAGAAGATCGCCTTTGCTCCGTTAAAGGCAATAGCCGTCGATAAGGCACCTGTTATAGTCAAGATCGATGCTGTCCCGACTCCCCAGGCTTCTCCCGAGGTTAAAAAGACAACAGGCAACGGTGGGAATTTCGCTGGCGGCTTTTCCCATTAAACCTGCTTCACCCGGCCTGTCAGCCGCAGGGACAGGCAAAAGGAGAAAGTTATGAAAGTTTTTGCGATCAATGGCTCCTCACGCAAGAACGGCAATACATCCATATTGATCGAAAAAGTCTTTGAACCTTTGCGGCTGGAGGGCATTAAGTGCGAACAATTCCAGATGGCGGGCCATGAGGTCCGTGGCTGCAGGGCTTGTTACAAATGTTCAAGCCGTAAGAACAGGCGTTGTTCTTATGATGGCGATATTGTCAATGACTGTATCGCTAAAATGATCGAAGCGGACGCCATCATCCTTGGTTCGCCTGTTTACGTGACAGATGTTTCCTCTGAGATGAAGGCGCTCATTGACCGCACCTGCCTGGTAGCTAAAAACAACGGCAATTTTCTGAAATTCAAGGTCGGTGCTGCGGTCATGGCAGAACGCCGCGGCGGTGCCATTCATGCCTTTGATACCATGAACCATTTCTTTACCATCTCGGAGATGTTCGTCGTTGGTTCCAATTATTGGAATTTTGCCTTTGGTCTGGTGAAAGGCGATGTCTACATGGACAAAGAGGGTCTGGAAACCATGAGGGTCTTGGGCGAGAATATGGCGTGGCTGTTAAAAAAGATTCACCAGTAAAGCTTGCCGAATTTTTCCGAATAACGTTTGATCCATTTGCGGGAAGCTTCTTCCAAAGAAATTTCCTTACCTGAGCGAACGCTTAGCATATCCCTGTAGCCGGAGATGAGATAGACCTGTTCGATCATTTTGGCTTTGAAAGCTTCCTGGGCTTTCACAAAATTTACGGCAATATCAAAGAATTTTGTTTCTGAATTCCTCACGCAGCGCACGACTTCTCCCTTGATATCAAACACCTTGTCTTCAAAAGGCATTTTGATCATGATCTCGGCATTGGGCTCAATAGGGTTTTTGGAGGGGAACAATAATCCTCCTAAGCTTAGATTGATCGTTTCTGATTGGCTGTGGCCATTTTCCGTCAGTTCTTTATCAATGACCTTGTAAGAAATAGGAAAACTAACAGGATGGCGGATAAAATGCCGTTTTTCAGTAAATTTCATAGATATCTAAATTATAAACGCATATTGATCAATTTGCAAAGAATTCTGATTTATGGTGACACGCCACTTAATTAATGGAATAATACCGACTTATTGACGGTGGTTTTCACCGGGACCATAAAATCAGAAAGGGATTACGTATGAAAAAGTTAATGGTAGTGGCGGTTGGGATCATGTTTTTAGGTTTAGCATCCGTGGCAAATGCCGATTTTGTAGGCAACAAGGATTCAAAGTTATTTTTCCCGGACAATTGTTCCTATGTGAAATTGATCAAAAAAGCCAATGTGGTCAACTTCAAGACTTCCGATGAAGCTATAAAAGCTGGTTACAAAGCCAGTTCAAAATGCCAGGATACGGCCGCAACAGTTGCTTTTGTGGGCAACAAGTCCTCAAAGCTCTTTTTCCCGGCTGATTGTTCCTATGTAAAGCTCATGAAAGACGACAACAAGGTTAATTTCAAGTCTTCCGATGACGCTGTCGCCGCAGGCTATAAAGCCAGCACCAAGTGCTCCGATAAAGCCAAATAAAAAAAGGTGACAGGTACATTTAAAAAAAGGTGACAGGTACATTTTTCTGTTAATATTTATTAGAAAAATGTACCTGTCACCTTTTTTTACTCTTGCATGAATCGTTTAAAAGCTGTATCTTTTACGATGTAGGTTAAGGAAAGGGGTGTGTAATGCCTGGAACGTATCATCCGTTATCCAATACCGAAGAGATCCTTCCGCTTTTAAACAAGATTTCTGTGTTCGGCAGTCTGAGCAATAAACAGCTGGAACAGATACTTAAATTACTCAAGACGATCAAATATGACCAAAATGAATATATTTATAAAAGAGGCGAGCCTTCCAGTTATATCTATATTATAAAGCAGGGTGAAGTCAAGATGATGATCGATGATAAAGGTGTTTTTCTGGAATTGATCACCTTTAAGCAGGGAGATTGTTTTGGTGAGACCTCTGTGATCGGCATCCAGTCCCATTCTTCCAATGCCATGGCCACCAAACCCACGGAATTGATCGTTCTGGAGCCCAACAGCTTATTAAACATCTTTGAGACGGATAAGGAGATCTTCGGCAGGCTTATCCTTAACATTGCCAGGGAAACAGCCAGAAGATTGCACCAGTCCAATGAAGCCCTGGTGCAATACACGCTTTTAAAACAGAAGGGTAATGACAATGGCTGAGCTTTTGCCCGAAAAATGGATGAAGGTCATGGCTGTTACCACCACGGTCCTTGGGGTGGTGGCGTCCATTGCCACGTCAAGGGCATCGTTTTATATCACCAAATCTCAGCTTTCCATTGCCCAGGAAGCAGACCAATGGGCTTATTACCAGGCCAAAAGCATCAAAGAAGACCTGTATGAGATCAAGGTCAAAGCCCTTCAATTCAAAGAGGTCGGCGCGCTTGCCTTTCAAAAGGATTTTATAGGTCAGGCCATCCAGCAATATTCAAAAGACATCAAGCGCTACGGCAAAGAAAAGGCTGAGATCAAAAAATATGCTGAAGGCGATGAGCGCCAAAACAGGCTTTTTTCAAAAAGGGCGGCCCAATTTTCCTTGTCTGTAGTATTTGCGCAAATTGCCATACTGCTGTCTTCAATAGCTGTT
>CAZFON010000146.1:0-5173 GCA_964520185.1 uncultured Planctomycetales bacterium
CAGCGTTTGGCCCGCGGCGTGCAGAACACGGCCATTGGTTTTGTCATCCCGGGTTATCCGGGCATCTTCCATTCTTTTTATGCGGTGGAATTGATGCGTGGTATCGGCCACGGCTGCGAGACCCTGAGGCTCGATCTGATCTTTCATATCACCGACGGCAGCAACCCTTTAAGATCGAATTTTGCCGGTGGACTGATCTTTGCGGACATCATTGAGAACAAACCACAGGTGGAAACCGCTGTGCATGAAGGAACGCCTTGTTTGGTCATCAATCATATCGTCAAGGACATGGAAGTCAGCTATATCGCCGTCGATAATATCAAAGGCGGCTTTAGCGCTGCTGAATATTTGATCAATTTGGGGCATAAGCGCATGGCCACCATTACCGGCAATATGCAGACCCAGGCCGGTATTGACCGTTATGAAGGTTTTCAGAAGGCCTTAAAGCAGCACGGCATTGAATGCCCGCCGGATTATGTTTATAAGGGCGACTATTCCCGACGCTCGGCCCGCCAGGCAGCTGAACGTTTTTTTTCGCTGGAAGACCCACCAAGCGCCATTTTCGCAGCCAGCGATGACATGGCCCTGGAGGTTATATCGGTCGCCATGGAGAACGGCATTAAGGTGCCGGAAGATATTTCCATTATAGGTTTCGATGATAATCCTGCCGGCCTTTTCGGCCCGGTGGGCCTGACCACTATCAAGCAGCCCTTGTTTGCCATGGGGGAAGAGGCTACCAAGATCCTCTATGAAATTATGACAGGCAAACAAGATGGCGTGGTCCGTAAGGTGCTTGCTCCGGATCTCATTGTGCGCGAATCCTGCGCGCAACCTTCCTCTTAATATTTTAAAAAAGGTGACAGGTACATTTTTTTACTAATATTTATTAAAAAAATGTACCTGTCACCTTTTTTTTCATGGTTGACAACCGTCGGATTTCAAGGTATTTTAGTGCCCGTATGAGCACGTTTGATTGCATCGTCATAGGCGCGGGTCACGCCGGTGTTGAAGCCGCTTTAGCAGTGGCCCGCATGGGGCTTAAAGTCGCCATGGTTACCTTTTCCAAGGAGACCATAGGCCAGATGAGCTGTAACCCGGCCATTGGAGGGGTGGGCAAGGGGCAATTGGTCAAGGAGATCGATGCCCTGGGTGGAGAAATGGGCCTGGCTGCTGACCGCACCGGCATTCAATTCCGCCAGCTCAATGCTTCCAAAGGCCAGGCGGTGCGATCTTCCCGCTGTCAGTCCGACCGAAAGCAATACCGCCTTTATATGAAGCAGGTGGTTTTAAACCAGCCTAACCTGACGGTTATCGAAGATAAGGTCAGTGAATTAGTGGTAAGGGCAGGGGCCATCAAAGGGGTTAAAACGGCTGCTGGGTTGAATATTGAAGCCCCGGCAGTGGTCATCACCACAGGCACATTTCTTGACGGACGCATCCATATCGGACCGCAGATCATACCCGGAGGACGCATCAATGAAGAGCCTTCAAGGCGTCTGGCCCAATCCATCCGCGATCTGGGATTTGAAGTTTTAATGTTTAAGACAGGAACTCCTCCGAGGCTTGATGGACGCACCATTGATTTTTCCTTTATGGAGCGTCAGGATTCGGATGATCCGATCGCACCGTTCTCTTTCAGGACACCCTTCATTTCGCAGCAGGACCGCAAGCTTTTGCCTTGTTACATCACGCGTACCACACAGAAGACCCATGAGATCATCCGGGCGAATTTCCATTTATCGCCCATGTATTCCGGCCAGATCAAGGCCACGGGGGTGCGGTATTGTCCCTCCATTGAGGACAAATTAAAGAAATTCGCCCAACGCTCCTCGCATCATGTTTTTCTGGAGCCTGAGGGATTGGATACCTTTGAATATTATCCCAACGGTATATCGACGGGCCTTCCGGCCCCTGTGCAGGAAGAGATGGTCCATTCCATTCCCGGCCTTGAGAAGGCGGTCATGGTGCGGCCGGGCTATTCCATCGAGCATGGGGTGGTGCCTGCTACTGAATTAAAACCAACGCTCGAGACCAAGAAGGTCAAAGGTTTGTTTTTGGCAGGACAGATCAACGGCACCACCGGCTATGAAGAGGCCGGCGCCCAGGGGTTGATGGCCGGTATTAACGCCGCGTTACTCGTGCAAGATAAAGAGCCGTTCATTTTGGGACGGCATGAATCTTATATCGGGGTCCTGATCGATGATCTGACCACCAAGGGCACCGAGGAGCCGTACCGCATGTTCACCTCAAGGGTGGAGTACCGCCTGATCGTGCGCGAGGACAATGCGGATAAGCGCCTGGCCCCGTATGGCTTTAAGCTGGGGCTTTTGTCAGAGCAGGACAACACCCGTGTCATGGAAAAATATGCAGCCATTGAAGGGGAGATCGAACATTTACGCACGACCAGGATCCCGCCGGGAACTCCTTTGGATGGGATCTTAGAGAAGGCCGAGAGCGCCCCCTTGAAGCAATCCATCTCCCTGTACGATCTGCTTAAAAGGCCGGAGATCAATTATGAAATGATCGCAGGCTTCGATGGTTCTCTTAAGGACCTGGGCCGCCAGGTGATCGCCCAGGTCGAATATGAGATCAAATATGAGGGGTTTATCCGGAGGCAAAATAAGGATGTGGAGAAATTCCGGCACATCGATCATATCCGCCTCCCGGAAGGCTTTGATTTTAAGGATATCCCCGGGCTGTCCCGGGAGATCGTCGAGAAGCTCAACCGCTTTAATCCCGTCACCCTGGGGGCGGCCAACCGCATTTCCGGCGTTACACCGGCGGCCATCACGCTCCTGATGATCTATTTGAAAAAATGGAAATCCGAACATAAAGAGGGGGCTAATCCATGAAAATCGCCAATGATATCATTGAATTGATCGGCAATACGCCTTTGGTCAAACTCAACAAGGTCACTCAAGGATGTCAGGCCACGGTTGTCGCCAAGTTGGAATTTTATAATCCATTAGGCTCTGTCAAAGACCGCATTGGTTTTAATATGATCCGCGCCGCGGAGAAGGCTGGAAAGATCAAGCCGCATACCGTGATCGTGGAGCCCACATCGGGCAATACCGGCATTGCCCTGGCTTTTGTTTGCGCGGTCAAGGGCTACAAGGTCATGCTGACCATGCCTGAGACCATGAGCTTGGAGCGTCGGGCCTTATTAAAGTCCCTGGGAGCAGAACTGGTCTTGACGCCTGGCCCCGAGGGCATGAAGGGTGCAATCAAGAAGGCCAAGGAGATCATGGATTCCGATCCTGATAAATATTTCATGCCGCAGCAATTTGATAATCCGGCCAATGTGGAGATCCATCGCCTGACCACAGCTGAAGAGATCTGGCGGGATACCGATGGAAAAGTTGATATACTGATTTCCGGGGTGGGCACCGGCGGAACTATCACCGGGATCGCTCAGGTGATCAAACAACGCAAAGCTTCCTTCAAGGCTATCGCTGTTGAGCCTGTAACATCTCCGGTCCTTTCCGGTGGTCAGCCAGGGCCTCACAAGATCCAGGGCATAGGCGCAGGGTTCATTCCTAGTATTGTCGATGTAAAACTTATTGACGAGGTTGTTCAGGTTAGCAATGATGAAGCTTTTGCTATGGCTAAAAGATTGATCCGCGAAGAAGGCATTCTTTGCGGCATTTCATCAGGTGCTGCCGTGACAGCGGCAGTAAAGGTGGCCCAGCGTCCCGAAAATAAGGGCAAGCTCATCGTGGCCATCATTCCTTCCACCGGCGAGCGTTATCTATCCACAGACCTTTTCGCTGAATACCGTACATAAAAAAGGTGACAGGTACATTTTTCTATTAATATTTATTAGAAAAATGTACCTGTCACCTTTTTTCAAGGGTGAGGTCGAGAATGATCTCCGCCATCATGGCCGCGCATTGGGTGACCCGGGGGGCCATGGGCGGATGGCCTTGGGCGCTGTCAGTGCTGCGGTCACCGCAGATATAGACATTGCCCATTTTTTTGACGCTCATGGGCTTTTTTTCGGTCAAACCTGCCATCCCAACCCCGCTGACAACGACAGGAAAACGCGGCGCATAATATTGCACGAAACGGTATTTCCAGTCCGTCACATCAAAAGCTTCAACGATAAAGTCGAATCCCTTAAAAAATCCGTCGGCCTTGCCTTCGTCCCAGGTGGTTTGATGGATGAGGATGCCGGCATCAGGGTTGATCTCCAACAGCCTTTTCTTAAGCACCTCGACCTTGGGGAGCCCTACTTCGGCGGCATAATACTGCTGGCGGTTGAGATTGGAGGGGTCTATGACATCCTGGTCCACGATCTCTAAATGCCTGAATCCCGAGCGCACCAGCATCATGGCACAATTCGAGCCCAGACCGCCGGCGCCGCCGATGCCGACTTTCTTGGATCGGATCAAGGTTAATTGCTCGGCTTTAAGGTATCTTAGCAATCCCTGCTCAAGGACGTTCATAAGCTGTTTTCAATGTGACGCCAGTCGGTGAATACCGGATCAAAGTTTTTGGATTTAAGCAACTGGACGATCTCTTCGACACTGCGGTCATCTTTAATGTCGAATTGCGGGTCCTGGGCTTCTTGCTCAACCAGGGTGTAGCCGCCCACGGACGTGTTGGATCCGGCGGACATGCGTGTGATGGCGATCTCTAAAAGATGGTCGCGTAATTTAGGCGCTTCCCGGGTGGAAAGGTTGATGCCTACCCTGGGAAACAGGAGGCGCGTCAAAGCGATGATCTTGACAAATAAGATATCGTCTATATCGCAGGTGGCCAGACTTTCGGTCTTGACCGTGCGCAGCCTGGGGAAAGATACGCTGTATTCGACGCCGGGAAAGGACCTTTCCAGTTCCCTTAAATGTTGATACAGAGCAAAGACATCATTTGTTACCTCGCTTAGTCCCAGGAGGACCCCTAAGGATATATGGCGCATGCCTGCTTCTGCGGCCCGGCGGGGGGTGTCATAGCGAAAATCATAATCTTTTTTATAGCCGGATAAATGTACTTCGGCATAACGTTTTCGATCGTAGGTCTCTTGATAAACTGTGATGCCATCCACCCCGGTGGCAAAGAGCTCCTGGTATTCCGCCTTTTGCATGGGATGCACTTCCAGGGCAATGCCTTGAAAATATTCGCAAGCCATGATGGCTGCATCTTTGAGATAAGAGACCGGCGTATGTTTATAGGA
>CAZFON010000147.1:0-5166 GCA_964520185.1 uncultured Planctomycetales bacterium
AATCTGTAAAAACGAATACCCTGTATCAGTCCGGAAATGCCGTAAATACGGACAACTCGGAAGGCATGATATTGACAACCAACCGACGTAAACCATTCGCCGGAAGCTGTCCCAAGGCAATCAAGGCTGATAACAGTCACATTATATTTGTTCTTGTCTAACCTTTTAGCTAGCTCATAAATTTGCTTTTCTGCACCACCGGTAAGATTGGCGATACAGTCAGCTAATAGGACTATGTTGCTTTTTCTCATGTTACAACACCGGAACAAAGGAGTTTAAACCGGTCTCTTGACATATTATGGCCGATCTTTATGCGTTTTAATTCATATGGATCCTGGGAGCATGGATTTAAGCCGGAAACAGTCGTCACAGAACATAAAACATTCAATTGTTTAAGAAGGGCCTTGGCCCGGTCATCAAAGTCTTGTTTTCGGCCGTTGGGATAGGCAAATAAGATCTTTGAAGCATATTTGGATATCATGGCACAAGAATTCTTAATTTCATCGCTCAGGGTCTTGTCATCCAAATTAGATAATATCTCATGCGTACAGCTATGGGCTCCCCAATGAATAAGCCGGCTTTCATTCATGAGTTTGATCTGTTCCCATGATAAAAGCTTGAAATTGTCAGCCCATGACGTGTTCTTTCTCTCTACAGATAGAATATCCCTGATATAAGCGATCATCTCCTTCTTTTTATAGGGCTCCAGTGTTTTTAGATGACCGTTGAGCTTCCAATAAGTTTCCCATTTTTTATGAATGGACGTTAGTTCAAGGATGTCAAAACCAAGGTTCCTTAGATCAATATGGGGGACCTCGGTTTCCAAAACGAGCATGAACAGCTCATCAGGCCAAAGCAACCTGTCAGTACCGATAAAATCAGCTGTCAGGAATATGGTTGCAGGAAGGTTTAATTGTTTAAGCAACGGATAAGCAACAGAATAATTATTCTGGTAACCGTCATCGAATGTGATGATCGCTACATTGTCGGGAAGACTTTCCTGGCGCTGTATCCTTTCTAGCACGTCTTGTAAATGCATCACGGAATGATATTTTTTAACATACTCAAGCTGCCATCTGAATTCATCAAATGTCAATTGCCACCAGCATGGGATCGGCATCGTTTCTTCAAAGACCCCATGGTACATAAGAATGAGGATCTTTTTTCTATTAATGAAATGAAAAAACCGATGGCTTTTTACAGCTACCAAAAGGGAAAAAAGGATTCTTTTAACGAGATTCTTCATCGGATTCTATTTATTTAAAGGTCGTAATAACGTAGTTTTTTCTTTTGTATAGGCGCACTTACGGTCTTTATTTCTTCCTCCTTTACCACATGGTCCAAAACAATTAAACGGGAAGCTAATCCTGCCAAGATCCATAAATAAGCACTTAATTCAAAATAACTCCAGCGGTCCCCAAAGAAATTATTGACCAGCATTGTAGTTATACACGCGATCAACCCTATCCCCAACCCTTTGGCAAAACCATCTTCTCCTTTTTGATAAAGCTTAAATCCGGTCCTGATAAAAGCAAAGATCACGAATAAAAATACGAACATTCCCAATAAGCCCTGTTCTACAAGGATCTTTACATAAATATTGTGAGTATCTCCCAGGATCAGCCCCAGGGTCCGGAAAACCCCATAACCTAACCCCACCAAAGGGCTTTTTTGGAACATTGCCATTGACTGTTTCCATATTAAAACACGAAATTCGGAAGAATCATCCAGTTGACCAAACTCATTGGTTGTTCCCTTGATCCGCTCTACTGACTTTTCCGGCAATAGGTGCTGCCAAAAAACAAAGAGTAACAGAAGCGGAATAAGAAGTTTACGGTTTTTAAATGAAAAAAGGACCAGCATCCCGAAACCAAGTCCCAAATAGGCCCCTCTGGAAAAAGTGAAAATAACACAATAAATATTGATCAATATAAGCGCCAATAAGAATAATTTTTTACGTTTTTCCTTTATAAAAAAATAAACCCCCATAAGGACCATCGTATATTGGTTATAAAACGCAGCCACTTCGTTGGGTCCAAGGTATTGAAAAGTGGCTGTTATTTTATCTCTTGATATCAATGAAGAATACCAGTATTCCTGTTTGATCATATAATAATCCATAAAGATCATGGTAAAACACATGGCCCAAAAGAGACGTTGGGCCCACTTCTTATCCTTGATAGTATTAAAAGTAACCCAAAAAAGGATCGGTAAAAGACAAGAATTCTTCCAGTCCTGTAGGCGTGAATCACCGATATCAAAGTTAACCCCGCCATAGATGGTAAAATCACCAATAATAAGAGAAATTGTTATATATATGATAAATATAACGGCAGGAATATTAAGGAGAGGTTTTCCAGAGATCTTATTATCAGCAGGATCTCTTGAAAATATCCCACCAAAGATCAAACTGATCACTAATAAGGTAATGATCTGGGCACCTAAAGGATACCCATGGATATGATCAATGACATTGCGTAAAGGAATAATGACGGGCAAAAACAACAGCGTCCAACGAGCTTTTCCGCTAAGGGCGGCAAAAAATGCAATAATACCACCGCCATAAACAAGCATTGGTAAAATACCCTTTAAGAACGCTCCAATCCCATGTCCCATTAACTTTTCCTCACAATACGGGCGGGTATCCCAACCGCCGTCACCCCATCAGGAACATCGCGAATAACAACGGCATTGGCCCCGATACATGCATTATTACCGATCTTTATACCGCCTAAAATCCTGGCCCCAACACCTATATAAACATTGTCCCCGATACATGGGACCCCTTTAGACCCTTGTCCCCTTGTACCAATGAGGACACCAGGACCAATAGAACAGTTAATGCCCATTTTCACATCGCTATGGAGGATGATCCCTCCAAAATGTCCCACATAAAATCCTTTTCCAATTTGGGCGCTTGCAGGCAAGGATATTCCCGTGCAAAACTCCGTTAGTTTAAATAGCAAAAAGGCTATAATCTTTAGTAAATGAGAAACCACCGGGATACGGATTTTCCGGACTGAGCGCCCAAAACGGTATACGGCGATGGCCCAAAGTCCTTGTTCAAAGATCAGGTAAACAGTTTTACTGCCCAATTCCCTGTATCTGTTAAGATCACCTTTAAAATTATCAAACATAAGTCATCCTATTGAGCCAAAGCATAAACTTTTTTCATCTCCTGTGCAAAATTATCCCAGCTAAAAAGCTTAGCCCTTTTAAACCCTTTTTGAATTAGATCGTTTCTATACGAAGTGTCCGTGCTTATAGTATCTATGGCTGAGCCTAACTCCTGATAATGATGGGGATCAACTATCATAGCAGAATCTCCCGCGACTTCAGGACAGGAAGAAATGTTGGAAGTAATGACCGGCGCCCCACACTGCATAGCTTCCAGAATAGGCAAGCCAAAACCTTCATATAATGATGGAAAAACAAAGGCCTTGCAACTGCTGTAAAGTGCCACAATTTCATCATCCCCCAACCGCTCAAGGAAGCGCACACGACCAAGAACCCCTAAGGTCTCTGCCAAATGAGCATATTTAGGCACATCCATATTGCATCCCAAGACAAGCAAGGTCTTTTTAATTGATCCCGCGGCGGCAAAGCCACGGATAATGCCATCAATATTCTTACGGGGTACCGAACCAAGGGATAGAAGGAACGGTTCGTCCAGATGGTACTTATTTAGGGTCTCTTCTATACTTTCTTGGGAGGCCGGCTGAAAACGCTTGTCTGCCCCCAAATAGATAACCTTGATCTTCTTCTCATCGATCTTAAAATGCTTTAAAACGTCCTGTTTCGTGCACTCTGAAACAACGACACAGGCATCCAAAGAATCCATGGTCGTTTGATAATCGCCGATGTTTTGGACACAAAACCTGTCCCCGATCGTCAAAGTCCGCAGGTCATGGACCGTCATGATCTTAAAGACATCTTTCACCAAAGGCATCGTATAACCTGCCGGCCTGTGAAAAATATCTATCTGTTGAGTTTTAAAGAATTTAGGCAAAACAAACCTATCTATAAAATACTGCCGCTTGAAAAATTCCCTATCCGGGACCTTAAAAACTTCTTTTCTAAAATTTTCCCCTGATGGCCCGGGCATGTTCTCCGCCTTTCGTGAAAGGGAATAGTATGCCAGGGTATAATCATTCAGCCGGTCATTTTCAAAAAGACTATTAACCAGGCCTTCTCCATAGGTCATGAGGCCCGAACGGCGGCGATGATCAAGAACGCTCGATTCTATACAGATCCTCATGCTGATTTCCTTTTAAACCCTAATATCAGAAATTTTAGAAAACTTACAAAGAATAATCCATAAGGTCTCATGATCTTAAAGAACCTGATCAAAAAATTATCTGTTTTGACAAAAAATAAAACACCCAATAAAGGGTACCTGAGAATGGCCCCCCAAGCATCAGCAAAAGCTGCTTTATAATTTCTCCGAAGATAATATTCTTTAGCTAACAAATATTGATTCTTGACAATACGCTTCGACATCAGGTCTCTAGGCGCTTCGGGGTAATCATAGATCTTCTTGTAGATCCTGACCAATCCGCCATATACCTTGGTCTTGTCATTGGTGACCTGATGGTCATGGCGTCGATAAAAGGCCAAAACCTTATTTTCGATCTCATAAATATCGTAAAACCTAGCAATGCGGATCCACATATCGATATCTTCCATCGTATGCAAGGCCGTATCGAAAAGACCTGCTTTTTCAAAACAAGAACGCCGGACCATGACCGTTGAGGTCGGCAGATCACCCCAGATCTCCAACAACTCCCGAAAATTCCTTCCTGAAGGTCCGGCAGGTTTCATGCCTATCTTGTTTCCTTGCTTATCTACGATAGGCATACGGCTGTAAACAATGCCCACCTTGGGATGTGTATCCAAAATTCTAACCTGCTGGTCTAATTTTTCAGGCATCCAATAATCATCGGAATCCAGGAAAGCAATATACTCACCCTGGGATTCCTGTATCCCCCGGTTGCGCGCGGCAGAAACTCCGCTGTTTTCCTGATAAATATAGCAAACTCTTTCATTGAATTTTTTGACAACTTCAATTGTATTGTCTGTCGATCCGTCATCAACCACGATGATTTCATAATCAGTGAAAGTTTGGGATAGGACGCTTTCAATGGCTCTGCTAATTAAATTAGCTCG
>CAZFON010000148.1:0-5111 GCA_964520185.1 uncultured Planctomycetales bacterium
ATTGGGCCCAGGGTTATTTGGGCAGGGCCAATGTCTACTATCTTTTAAAAGAATACGATAAAGCGCGCGAAGACTACCTCCATGTCCTCAACCAGAAAGACCCGGATATTTTTGAAAAATGCCGGTTCGGTTTGGGATGGTGTGCATTTAAATTAGGGAGCCTGAAGGAGGCGATCGGTTATTTTCAAGAGGTCCTCACCCAAGGCGCCGATGGGGAGGCCAGGGCGGATGCGTTGATCCAGATGGCAGACCTTTACCAGGAAAGCCGTCAATGGGATGATGCCGCCGGGATGTATGAACGGGTAAGGAAAACGTATCCCGCCTATAATATGATGGATTATGTGCTCTACCGCCAGTCCATCGCTTTTTTAAATGCGGGAAAATTGAATGCCGCCTTGGAAAATTTTAAAATATTGCAGGACAATTTCAGCGACAGTAAATACCTAGAAGACATTAATTATTATCTTGGCCTCATCACCTTCAAGCAGGGCAATTGGCAGAAGGGCGCTGAAAAAATGGAGGCTTATCTGAGGGGCTTGACGCATCCCAGTGACCTGGCGCCTGATGCCAATTACATCCTGGCCCTGTCTTATTTAAACCTGAAGCAGCCGGAAGAAGCCTTGAATTATTTCCAGAAAATCCTGAGGCTTTATCCTAATGACTCCGATATAGCTCAGAATGCCGATATCGGCATCGGTAAATGCCAGTTTGAATTGGGCCAGGGCCGCGAAGCAGTTAAACGGTTCAAGCTGGTTGTTTATAAATACCCCAAGACCGCGGCTGCCTTTGAAGCCCTTTTATGGCTGGCCCAGTATTATTTGAAGGATGCCGATGCCGCCTCGGCGATAGAATATTACAGGGCGATCATCGATGAATTCCCGTCCCATCCGCAGATGGACCAGATCCATTATGAATTGGGCCAGGCTTACGAAGTCCAGGGGCAATCCGACCAGGCCCTGGAACAATACAAGTCCATCTCGTCCGCCGATGCGGCCCTGTCAGGGAAAACCAGGCTTGCCATTGCCGGTATCATGTCCAAGGACCTTGATGCTCATCGGGCCATTGCGGCTTACGAAAGCATTATTGACGATGAGCCGGCCTATGCCGGTGAGGCTTATTTAAAATTGGGTTTGCTTTACCGTAATCAACAGGATTATGAAAAGGAAGAAGCTGTCTATCGCAGGGCCCTGGCCTCCAAACAGGGACCATTCGACCGTGCCCAGATCCAATTCAACCTGGCAGACACCCTGGAATTGATGAGCCGCATGGAGGAGGCGATCACCGAATATTTGAAAATACCCGACATGTATCCCACCCGTCGGGAATGGGTGGTGAAGGCTTATTTAAGGGTAGCCAAGATTTATGAAGAAGGCAAGGACTGGGAAGGCGCCCGTGTCACTTATCAAAAGATCATCCAGTTAAAAACGCCGGAAGCAGCCTATGCACAGGAAAGGCTGGACTGGATCAAGAGCAACGCCGGAAAGATGAGGTGAGCCATGAGTGTTTCTTTTATCAATGCCTGGGGGATCTTATTAAAGGGAGGGCCGATGATGTGGCCGATATTTTTCCTATCCATCCTGGCCATTACAGTGGGAATTGAAAAGTTTCTGTTTTTAAACGCGCTCGAAAGAAATATCAGGAAATTCAGACCTGTCTTCTTTAAGACCGTGCGTTCCAACCGTATGAAGGATGCGCTGGCCGTTTGCGAAGAAAACGCGCTGGGTCTGGGCAATGTCTGCAAGGCCGGGCTCATGAAATACGGCTCAAGTGTTGATCTGATAAGATCCTCAATGGAAGAGGCGGCGGGTTTTGAAATACACTCTTTAAAGCAGCGTTTGAACCTTCTGGGTTTTATCGTGAATGCGGCCCCTTTGTTGGGGCTCTTAGGAACGAGTTCGGCCCTATGCGTTGTTTTTCACGCCGTCCAGATGCGCTCCAATGCCCTGAACCCTTTGAGCCTGGGAGATATGTCATCGGGTATCTGGCAGGCGCTGTTGACGAGTTGTGCAGGTTTGTCCGTGGGGATCGTGGCTTATGCGATTTACAGTTTCACGGCAACCCGGATCAATGACGTGATCGTTTCTTTCGAGCAAACCATCAGTGAGGCCGTGGGCGTGTTGCAGACGGTTTCCGAGGCGAGCCATGAGCCTTGAGCGTTTTAAAGTCAAAGGAAACATTTTTCATCCGGTATTGGCGATCGGGTATATTAATTTTATTTTGACCATCGTGGTCCTGGTGATGTCCACCACGATCTTTGCCAGGCCTTCGGGGATACAGATGGAGTTCCCTTCTTTCAGCCAGCAGCCCAATTTAGGAGGGCGGCCGGCGGTGATCACCGTCAACAGCGAGAATGTTATCTATATCGATGAACGCGTGGTCACGTTGAGCGAGCTCAGGCGTTTCTTAAGCCGCGGGAATTTTTACGGGCAGACTTTTATGATCAAGGTGGATCCCCGGGCTTCCATGGGACGGGTTGCGGACATCCTCGATCTATGCCGGGGGATATCGGGTGCCAGTGTAAATGTCAGTACGATTCTTTAAAATTTTTTCGATTGTTGCATTGGTCCTTTATTTGGCGTTGCAGATGGTATGGGTAGGGTTCTCCGCACCTGCACCCAGGCTGCCTGCCACCTTTACCTATGAAGGCGCACTGGCGGCCCTGGATTCCGGGGCCTCGAAGGAAACTTGGCCTGTGCCGCAAGGGCTGACTAAACCTGTTGCTGACGGCCTCGGGCAGGCTTATGTCAACCATTGGGTCGAGATCAGAGGGCCGTCCAAATGATCGTTTGGGATTTTAATGTCATCGTGGCCATTATAATGACACTGAGCTTAGGTGTTGTGATTGTCCTTTGGCTGTTCTATACTTTAAAGGGAGGGGATGTCGAGCCCTTAAGCAGCCGGGAATTTTTCCGGCAATGTGTTTTTTGCGGTTATTTGTATTTCGATTATTTTAAAAGAACGCCCGGGCATTGCCCGCGTTGCGGCAGTTTTCAGGACTAACCTGACGCACTGAAAGGGATAGCATGTTTTCTCAATTCAAAAAGCTTAATAACGAATCAGGGATCGTGCTTTTTATCGTGCTGATGACATCCATCATCATTATGATCTTCAGCGTTGGCATACTGACCCAGAGCCTGAATGAGATCAATTATGCGCAGCAGCAGATAGACCAGATCTCCTGCGACCAGCTGGCTAAGGGGATCTTTTGGAACGCCTATGCCAATGAGATGGGCAGCGCTGCAGGGACAACGCTTACGTTTAACGGTACAGGCAGGGCTTATAATATGGCGATCATCCAAACCTCAAGCGGCGTCTACAATGTGGTCTGCAACTACACGGCCCCTTGATCTTTCTTCCCTCCCCTCAAAAAGTGTGATAAGGGTTGACAAAGTTCTATTGGTATTGTCTAATAAAAATTATCTTATATAAAATATTTTATCATAAGAAAAACACATGGCCTCTCCAAAGAGAATAGGTTTCTTTTGGGATGAAGATAAAATAACGATCGTTGAGTTTGAGAAAAATCTTCCTCTCCAGGTAGTTTCATCCCGCTTAGGCCCTTCGAAAGCGTCTGCTGCATCGCCTTTTAGCTCCAGTCTTACCGAAGAGATCCAGATAACGGCGACTTTGCAAAAGATGATGCATGATAACCATATCACGGGCGGGACATTTTATGTCTCCTTGCCTGCCAGGGAGATCATCCTGCGTTCGTTCATCATCCCTTTTGTTAAGCCCGACGTCATCCAAAATGCGGTCAAGTTTGAGGCTAAAAAATACATGCCCTTTGATATACAGGACGTGGTCTTTGTTTATCATACGTTTCCTTTTGCAGAGGGGGCTACCAAGCGCCTGCAGGTCATTTTCTTTGCCGCCCGTAAGGAGGTCTTCAACCGCTATGAAAGGATCTTCAAGCAGGTCAACACCCAGGTCACCTATTGTGAACCGTATATGGTGAGTTTGACCAAGGCTTTGTTGTTCAGGAAGGAGATCAAGGCCACAGACCATTTGGCGTTCTTGATCTTAGGAAAGAATTTAGGACGGATTTGTTTTATTGACCAGGGGATCCCTCAATTTATCCGTGAGTTCCCTCTAAATTTAGGCTCTGAACTTCTGGAAGGTGCGGAGCCCTCAGAAGAAATGAATTCAAAGATCGTCAATGAGGTGGGTAATTCTTTTGATTTTTACGCGCGGCAGTTCAGCGGGGACCGGATCGAACAGATGCTGGTCAGCTCTGATTTCATCCAGCGGGAGTTAATGAACAGTTTAGAAACGGAATTAAAGGTCAAGCTGACGAAATTTTCGCCTGTCATCCCACTGGGCATGCGCGGCCAGAGCAACGATATCGATGCCATCTATGCCATGGGGGCCTGTGTAAATCCTCCCACGGAGACGCTTGCAGCCTTGAATTTCTTGAAGAGCCCTAAATCCAAGTATTCCGTTTCAAGCGGTTTGGGCATTTTAAGTTCGTATAAGGAAATTTTATATGTCTTCCTGATGTGTTTGACGGTTTTGACAGGGATTTTCTTTTTTAATCAAATGCGATTGAAAACCCTCCAACAACAATACGCCAAATTATCCGCACAGGAGGGGGCTTTCCTGAATGAAACCGTGGACTCCATCCAGGCCCAAACGCAGCAAAGTGCGGACAAGCTTTCTCAATACAAGGGCATCAGGACGCGAAGCGATATCACCTTTGTCATCCTAAAGGTGGCCTCCCATCTTCCGCAGGGGGTATTGATCAATAACTTGTCCTTGGCGTATGACAGCGGTGATTCTGTTACCGCCCATGTATCCATTGACATGAAGGGTGATGTTTTTAAAGAAGACCCGGATGAGCAGATAGCAGTGGTCAATAAGGTGTTTTCTGACCTTAAACATGACCAGGAATTGTCCAAGTTTATAACTAACGTGAACCTTGTCTCCTTAAACCGCGAACAGTTTCAGGGCAGACAAGTCACGGGATTTACGATCCATTGTTCATGATATTATGAGTAATCTCGATAAATTATCCCAGATGAACCTTAGTGATGTCAATGTCGAAGACATCACCAAGACCCTTAGTGAGCACCAGAATACCCTCATCAAGATAGCCTTGGTCGTTGTATGCTTGG
>CAZFON010000149.1:0-5045 GCA_964520185.1 uncultured Planctomycetales bacterium
TATCGTAGTGCTTGTTTTAGCTGTTCTTCTGGGTCTTGTTGGGTTGTTTTATATCGGGCCGATCGTTAAATTCGGCATTAATGAATACGGTCCGCAGATAACCAAGGTCCCTGTCAAAGTCGATACGGTCAATGTCTCTCTATTATCAGGATCAGCTGCCATCAAGGGTTTTGTTCTTGGTAACCCCAAGGGTTATGCAAGTCCTCAAGCCATTGACGTAGAGAACGTGTCTGTAAGCATGGACCCGCTTTCCGTTACATCCAGTAAACTTTTGATCCATTCAGTCAAGGTTAAATCTCCGGTCATTACTTTTGAACAGGGCCTTGGCATCAATAATTTGAATAAGATCTTAAGTAATCTCAATGAATCCGCTAAAAACCCAGGCACACCGGGTAATCAGGCAAGTAATAATAGTAAACCCGCCCAAACGATTGAAATAGATGATTTTACTATTACCGGGGCCAAGGTCAGGGTGTATATTCCAGGGGTAGGAGGAGAGCTTGTTCCTTTGCCAGACATTCATTTGACCGATCTAGGCAAAAACAACAATGGTCTGACGCCGGTTCAGTTAAGCAAGGATATCCTTGTTGCTATTTTGAAAGATACCGTTAAAGTTGTTTCAGGTTCATTAGGCAGCGTAAACAAAAAAGTGGGTAATATTACAGGCGCGCTGGAAGGTTTATTGGGTAAATAATTCTAAGAGGGGGTGTTATGGCTGGTATTTTAGAAGAAAAATGGGTCAAAGGCATTGCCATTACAACAACCATCCTGGCGGTGGTGGCGGCCATAGCCTCATCACGTTCGTCTTATTTCGTGGCCAAGGCGCAGCTCTTGACCGCGCTTGAAGGCAGCCAGTGGAATTATTACCAGGCCAAAAGCATCAAGCAGGATCTCTTCGAGACCCAGCAAAAAGCTTTTCAGGTTGATATGCAGGGCGCTCTCAGTCCACAGCAGAAGGAATTCCTGAAGAAAAGCATTGATGATTATGCCAAGAACATGGTCCGCTACGATCAGGAAAAACAGGCCATTAAAAAACAGGCTGAGGCTACCAATAAGGAAAATGCCATTGTGGTTAGAATGGGCGCCCAGTTCTCGATGGCCGTAGTTTTTTCCCAGATCGGCATCATGCTTTCTTCTGTGGGAGCGCTTTTGAAACGAAAAGAGATCTGGATCGTGGGGCTGGTCATAGGTTTCATTTCTTTGCTTTTTCTGGCTAACGGATTTTTGCTCCTCATATGAAATTAAAGATTATTCCGCCTGTGTATTTTTTTTCATTCTTGTTCTTAATGATCGTTTTTCATTTCTTATTTCCAGTCAAAATGATCATTCAAGCGCCCTATTCTTACCTTGGTGTTCTTTTGATCTTGGGAGGTTTCTCTCTTACCTCATGGGCCAGAGAGCTCTTTCGTATGAAGGACCTTCCTGTCCGTCCGGGTGAGGAGCTAAAGGACATGGTATTGTCCGGGCCATACTGTTTTAGCCGAAACCCCATGTATTTAGGGATGACCCTCGTTCTTTTAGGCGGAAGTGTGGGGTTGGGTTCCCTGACATCTTTTTTAGGCCCCGTGGCCTTTTTCATTGTAATTAATTTGATCTTTATTCCCTTTGAAGAACAAAAATTAGGATCCACTTTTGGGGCCAGGTATTTGGCTTATAAAAATAAAGTCAGGCGATGGTTATGAAATTACTGTTCCTATTATTGTTCCTTTTGACATATCCTGTTTGCCAGGCAGAGGAGATACAAACCCCCTTTGTCCCTCCGCAGGGTAAAATTCTTTTATTGGTGGGCCAGGACAGGGACACCATCGCCCATTATGTCAGCGGGATCCGTCTTATTCCCGCCGGTACCATGGCCTATACTTCTCTTGAAAATATCGAGGGATTGGAAAGTTCGTCGGATTATGGTTCAGGCCCGGAAGATCTGAATGCGCTGGTGAAGCGTTATCCGGATTCAGTCATTCAGATCGGTTTATATCTGGTCGGTGAACTTGAAGGGGTCCTTGACGGGAGCTATGATGACCATTTAAAGGTCCTGTCCCGATGCCTTAAAAATACCCAGCGTCCTGTTTATTTGCGCATAGGTTATGAATTTGATAATCCGGACAATCATTATGATCCGGAATCTTACAAAAAGGCTTTCCGATATATTGTGGATCATCTGCGTAAGGATGGCGTGCATAATGTTGCGTATGTATGGCACTCGACCTGTTCGGTCTTAAAACCCGGTCAGAATTGGATGGATTGGTATCCAGGTGATCTTTATGTGGACTGGTTCGGTGCTTCCATGTTTGCCATGCCTGACCAGCTTTGGACCGCTCCGGGTTTTGTGAAACTCGCACGTGATCACAAAAAGCCATTCATGATCTGTGAATCATCGCCGTGGGGCATGTATTCCATGAGGGCCAAAACCGAATGGTTCAGGCATATATTCCAATTTATCAAAGAACAGCAGGTCCAGGCCTTTTGTTATATCAATTCCAATTGGGACGCCATGCCCATGTATAAAGGTCAGGGCATAGGTGACCAGCGCGTGGAAGCTTATTCATCCATTAAAAAATTATGGCTGATTGAGATCACTCAGGACCGTTACCTTAAGGCCTCGAAGGATTTGTTTAAATTATTGAAGTAATCTTCCCTTATTTGTCATAGAATAAAAAAAGGTGACAGGTACATTATTGTATTAAAATCAATAATGTACCTGTCACCTTTTTCAGAGAAAAGCCGAAGCCTTTTCTCCCATCTTTGGGGGAAAAGGCTTTTATATTTAAGGAATAACATATGTCAAAGATCGATGCTAAATTGAAACTTGAATCTTTAATGCTTCACGGGGCTCATCACTCTGACCCCGCCACCGGAGCGCGGGTTACTCCAATTTATCAGACGACCTCGTACAATTTTAAATCCACAGAACATGCCGCGAATGTTTTTGGCCTCAAGGAATTTGGCAATACCTACACGCGTCTCATGAACCCCACCACTGATGAATTTGAAAAGCGCATGGCCCTTTTAGAAGGCGGTGTAGGGGCCCTGGCCACCTCAAGCGGTCTTTCAGCCATTACGATAGCGCTTATGAATGTCGCCCGGAACGGGGATGAGATCGTTTCCATGGACAATCTTTACGGCGGGACATATGCTTCTTTCCGTCATATCTTTCCGCGCATGGGCATCAGCGTTAAATTTGTCAACTCCGAGGATATTAAGGCCCTCTCCAAAGCCATTGGCCCTAAAACAAAGGCTGTCTTTGCCGAAACTGTAGGGAATCCCAAGCTTAATGTGCTGGACATCGCTAAAACAGCAGATATCGCACATAAAAAAGGGGTCCCGCTTATCCTGGATAATACGGTAACTCCATATATCGTCAGGCCGTTTGATTTCGGAGCTGACATCGTCGTGCATTCAGCCACCAAATTTATCGGCGGCCACGGCACGTCGCTGGGTGGTGTCATTATTGATTCCGGAAAATTCGATTGGACCGGCGGCAAATTCCCGCTTATCGCAGGCAAGGACCCGGCCCATCATGACATGGATTTTGTCAAAGAGTTCGCCCATTTGGGTAATGTCGCCTATATTCTTAAAGCGCGTTATTCCTTGATGCGCCTGATGGGTCAGACAGTATCGCCGTTCAACTCTTTTCTGTTCTTGCAAGGCCTCGAAACCCTGCATCTGCGCATGCCACGGCATTGCGAGAATGCGCAGAAAGTCGCGCTATTCCTATCTGAACATAAGCAAGTCAGCTGGGTCAATTATCCGGGCCTGCCTGGCAGTCCTTATAAGAAACTCGCCAATAAGTATTTATCCAAAGGTGCCGGGGCCATGATCGGCTTTGGGATCAAAGGCGGTGTAGCGGCCGGCAAAAAGTTTATTGAGTCGCTACAGATGGTCCAGCATTTGGCAAATATCGGTGATACCATGACCTTGGCCATTCATCCCGCGACCACAACGCATTCGCAGTTGTCCCCAGAACAGCAGGCGGCCTGCGGCGTTACTCCCGATTTTATCCGTTTGTCGATCGGTATCGAGCATGTGGATGATATCATCGCAGACATTGACCAGGCTCTTTCATGAAATCTTTAACTGATTATGCCAATGGAGAGTTAAGTGTCATCCACGCCAGATCAAAGCGGCTAAACCGTCTTTTGAAGAAAGACCATTCCCACGCGTTGCTGGAGATGATGGCCAAACACGTAAAGGAGATCAAAGAGCTTCATCGCAAGAAGAACAGGCATTATGTCATTGAAACAGGGGACCTGCTTGTCCTATGCCTTGAACTCATCAAGGAAGCCAAAAGATCCCCGGATGCGGTTCTATCCACCTGTTACTTGAGATTCTACAAGAAATTATCTGGTCTTCTCGAATCCCAAAATCCTCACAAATAAGCTTGAAGTCATTCTCCAAAAGCAGTAATCTTACCTCTGATGGGAGAAATTATTAAAGACCCTGCTATCAGGGAAAAGTTTGAGCAGATCATAGCCAAGGTGCCTGTTTTCGTGCGTGAGATGGCCAGGGACAAGGTGTCCCAAAGATTGAAAGCCAATCTTGCTAAAGAAGGGCGCAGCCAGGCCACAGAAAAAGATTTGATAGATGCTTTGTTTGCCGAAACTCCTTTTGGATTTCATGGACCGTTAAAGACTGATATGCAAAGCATTGGCATTGACTATACAAAGTATGGTTATGACAAATAATAGAAAGGTAAACGCATGAAACAAAAAGAACCTGACGTCTTTCAATTAATCTTAAAATTGCAGGAGCAGATCTCTTCGTTAGATAAAAAGATGGATCTCATCATGGGTCGCGTGATGGCGACACCTGTGCTGATGTCCCAACAACCACCGCAAGCGCCCAAGCCGGTTAATATTAACAAGGGCCCCTTTAAGATCATTTGTGTGCAGTGTGGTAAAGAAGATTTCCTGCCTTTCAGACCTGCCGAAGGCCGGGCTGTTTATTGCAAGGAATGTTTTAGGAATAAGAGGAGCGGCGGCCCTGTCAGGGCTGAGGATAATTATCCTAAGGTTGTGACAGAAGAGCCTAAAGTTTCCGAGGTTGCG
>CAZFON010000150.1:0-5019 GCA_964520185.1 uncultured Planctomycetales bacterium
TTTGGGTGTAATTTACAGACGTTGAAAATCGCCAGGTGCGCCTCCAGTTAAACGGGCTTACCGCCAGGGTGTTCCTTCACGAGTTTGATCATTTGCAAGGGAAATTGATCCTTGATTATCTTTCCCCCAAGGACCGCGCCAAGGTCGTGGCACAGATCAAAAAAGGCGCGTTGACAGGGAAGGTTTTAGGTGACGATGATAACGACAAACGCAACATTTAATTCCGGGTTGACCAGACTTCCGGGCTGGTTCAAGCAGGACCTTCCGGACATGCCTAAGGTCCGGCGTATGAAGGAGCTTTTCAGGGCAGGACGTTTGCATACGGTCTGCGAAAGCGCCCATTGTCCTAACATGGGCACCTGCTGGAAAGAGGGGGTAGCTACCTTCATGATCCTGGGAGGCACCTGCACGCGTGCCTGCCGTTTTTGTGCCGTGCCGGCCGGCCGGCCGGATTTGATCGATGAACAGGAGCCCCATAACGTGGCCCTGGCTGTCAAGCAATTAGGTTTAAGGTATGTGGTGGTGACCTCGGTGGCGCGCGACGACAGGCAAGACCAGGGGGCCATGCAGTTTGCCAAAACCATCAAGGCCATTCGAGCTCTTACCCCGGAGGTAAAAATAGAAGTATTGATCCCTGATTTCAGCGCTATAGAAGAAGCGTTGATGATTTTAAGCGATGCGGCGCCGGAGGTGATTGCTCATAACATTGAAACCGTGCGCCGGTTGGCACCCTACATCCGTCCGCAGGCCTTGCATGAGCGTTCCTTGAAAGTTTTGCGCCGGTTCCGGGAGCTTAATCCGAAAAGTTTTATAAAATCATCCCTGATGGTCGGCATTGGCGAGACCGACGGGGAGGTTTTAGAGACCATGAAGGAACTGTATGAGGCTGGCTGCCGGATTTTGACCATCGGTCAATACCTGGCGCCCACCCAGCGCAAACGCCATCTTCCTGTTGATCGTTTTTGTACTCCTGAACAATTCGAAGATTTTCGCCAAAAGGGACTGGGCTTAGGGTTTGCCTATGTGGAAAGCGGGCCCTTGGTGCGCAGTTCCTATATCGCTGAAAAAGGATACAGGCAAGCCATGACAATATTGTCAGGTACGGAGGCTGCAGACAAATGAAAGAATTCAAATTAAAAGAAATTTTTTCCGTTTTGCTTCCGTGTTTCTTAAGCCTGGCTTTATTGGGGTGGCTTTTTCTGACCATTGATTACAAACACATGTGGCAGGCCATCAAGGGGTCCGACATCCGTTACATGGCGGCTGCCGGCTTCGTTTTCTTTGTGATCAATTTCATCATCATCTGGCGCTGGCGGGTGCTGATGAAAGCCGTGGGGCTTAAGGCTAAAAGCATGAGCATCATCCGCTGGTATTTTGTAGGGCAGTTTTTCGGTCTCGCTCCTATTTCCACCGTCGGAAGCGATGTGATCAGGGGCTTAGGGCTCGCCCAGGAGGTGGGGCACAAGCCAAAGATATTCGCCTCCATTGTCCTGGACCGTTTGTCGGGCTTCGCGGGTATCGTTATCCTGGCGGCGCTCGCCTTTTTATTCGGTCACGGCATCATTGCTAATAAACTGGTCATTGTCGCCATAGTCCTGATGACCATTGTTTCCTTGTGCTTTGTGGTGCTGCTTTTCAGCCACCGGATTTTTTCCTTTGCCTGCAAGGCCTTTGCCTTTTGGCCCAAGGTCAAGGACAACCTGATGAGATTGCATTTTGATATTGTGCTTTTAAAGGGCAATCAGAAACGGGCCTGGGAAGCTATTGCCATTTCCATCGGCGCCCAGATCGCGTTGGCCTTCGAATTTTATTTGTCCGCCAAGGGCCTGCATCAAAATATCCCTCTGGTTTATTTTATTATTTTTTCGCCCATTGTATGTGTCGTGACATGCCTGCCTTCCATCGGCGGCCTGGGTTTCAGGGAAATAGGCTGGGTCTATTTACTGCCGTTGGTGGGAGTGTCCAGGGACATGGCCGGGGGCATCAGCCTGGTGACCTCTGCCTTCAACATCCTTAACGGTCTTTTGTGCGGATTATTCTATGTCACTACATTATCTTCTGGATGGATACAATATCCTCAAACAGATACCAGCCTTCAACGATCTTCCTCTTGAAGATGGGCGCAAGGCTCTTTTGAGATGGGTCGATGAGGCCCGGCCGCAAGGCAGTATTAATAATCAGGTGACCGTGGTCTTTGATGGCCACCCGGATTATTCCAGCCCGCTTCCTGAAGGGGAGGTGCGGGTGATCTTTTCCGATGGCTCGGCAGACGATAAGATCAAGCTCATGGTCGAAGAAATGCCGGCCCGGAAAAATTGCGTGGTCGTCTCTGATGACAAGGATGTGTACCTTTATGCGCGTTCGCTGGGGTGCCGTGTGATGAGTGTTGCGGCATTTACGTCCAAGGCAAGGGAAAAGGCCTCTTCGACAGACACCGGTGGAAAATATATTTCCTTAAGCCGCCAGGAAAAGATCAATAAAGAACTTCGACGTTTTTGGCTGAAAGAAAAATAATGATCGCTCGATTTTTTAAGGGTATCTACGGACATCTGTGCAGCATCGGCGAGGCCATTTTCTTTTTAGGAGAGGTCTTCTCGCTTATCTTTCGCGGCAAGGTCCGTTGGGCCGAAGTGTTGACCCAGGTCTATGAGCAGGGTGTGCAATCCATCGTGATCGTGATGTTGACCTCCCTTGCCATGGGTACGGCGTTGGGCCTGGAGGGTTTCATCACCCTGCAGCGCTTCGGGGCCAAGGAGTTTATCGCCCGGTTGGTCGCCTTGTCCTTGCTGCGCGAGCTTTCGCCGGTCCTGACCTCGTGGATCTTTTCCGGCAAGGTCGGCGCCGGGATAACCGCGGAATTAGGCACCATGACCACCCAAGACCAGATCGCGGCCACCCGTGTGATGGGTGTTAACCCCATCGAGTATCTGGTGGTCCCGCGCTTTTTGGCCTGCGTCCTGGTGCTGCCGATCTTAGTCATCATTTCAGAGGTCCTCGGCATTGCCGGCGGTTATCTGATATCCGTTTCCCAGGCGCATTTGCCCGGGGCTTTTTATATTCATGAGACCATGATGTCTATTGCCTATGTGGATTTTTTCAGCGGGTTTATCAAGGTGTTTTTCTTTGCCGTCATCATCGGCTGGATATGCTGTTATCAGGGTTTCTTTACACGGGGAGGGACGACCGGAGTGGGACGTTTCACCACCAAGGCCGTGGCCTATTCCTATATTGCGGTGATCATATCCAACACAGTACTGACTAAAATTATTTTAACCTTCTGGGGATGATTATGAACGAATTACAGCGTTGGAAGATCGGTTTGGCCGTAGGGCTGGCCGTCCTATTGGCCGGATGTGTCCCGTCAAATAGTGGTTCTATTGGCCAGGTTGAGATTTATCCCTCCTCTAACCGTGAGCCAAACTGGCTGCGTAACGGCGGCCCCATTGAATTCGAAGGGTACAAATGGTACCCGGTCAATGATTATGAGGTCCTGGACGATGAGGAAGTCCTCCAGGTGGCCAAATACAAAGGCATGCAGGTTTTTGTGGCTAAAATTTCAACCAGGCCGTATGACCGCATTTATACCAAATTCGGAAAGAACAAATTCCGGTATTTTCAGCGTCGCGAAGATGATTAAAGTTGAAGGTTTATATAAAAAGTTGGGAGGTCAGCCTGTCCTGGAAGATATCAGCTTTCAGGTAAAAGCAGGAGAGACCGTTGCTGTACTGGGACTTAGCGGTGCAGGCAAGACGGTTTTGCTTAAACATTTGATCGGCCTATTTCGTCCTGACCGCGGCCGGGTGGCCATCGAAGGGCTGGATTTAAGTACTTTAAACGAAGAACAATTGTTGAAGGTCCGCTGTAATATGGGCTATTTGTTTCAAGAGGGCGCTTTGTACGATTTTATGGATGTTTATGATAATGTGGCTTTTCCTTTGCGCGAGCATACCAAGCTTAAAAATAGCGAGGTGGCCTCGCGCGTGCGCGAAGTTTTAAAGTTAGTGGACATGCAGGAAGCAGAGTCCAAAATGACCGGCGAATTAAGCGGCGGCATGAAAAAGAGGGCGGGCTTGGCCCGCGCCATCGTGCTGGGGGCCAAGGTTTTGTTGTGCGATGAGCCTACCTCCGGACTGGACCCCATCCGCAGCCATGATATATCGGATTTGATAGCTCACGTTTCCAGGCAGATAGGTTCGACGACGGTGATGACAAGTCATGATGTGGGTAACGCCTTCCGCATTGCTTCACGGATCATTATTCTTAACGAATGCCGTATTGCGGCCATGGGCACACCGCAGGAGTTGAAAGCTTCAAAGGAGCCCTTCGTGCGTGAATTTTTGCAGACAGCAACTTCGAATTAAGGGAGGTTTATGGAGAACAACGACGGAAACTTTAAAAGATTAGTGGCGGGGATATTTTTTATCTTGGGGTTGGGGCTGGTTGCGGTCAGCATTTTTTTGATCGGCATAGACCGTGGCCTGACAGAGCCCAAGTTCCATGTCGTTGCCCTGTTCCATCAAGTAGGTGGCCTGGTGGAGGGATCTCCCATCCGAATTTCCGGCGTGAATGTGGGGGTAGTGGGGACCATAGACTTTTTGAGGGAGCCCATCAAAGGCCGCAGCCTCAAGGTACGTATGGATATTTTCAAGAAATATGACTTCGAGTTCCGCAAATGCTCCAGGGTCAGTATCAGGACAGAAGGTGTTTTGGGCCAAAAGCTCATTGAGATCAGCGAAGACCATGGTTTAAACAGTTTTGAGCCCGCCATGGTGATCATCGGCGAAGATCCCCTGGAGGTGGAGGACATGGCAGCGGTCATCACCAGTACCGCTATTTCTCTGCAAGGCACGAGCCGGGGCGTGCAGGATGTGCTGCACGACTGGAAGGACGTTTCTTTTAAGACCAAGGAGCTTCTTAACCGGCTGAATGAGAAATTATTGGATGGCAATTTGTTCAAAGTGTTTTAAATTAATTCCTCTCGCTTGAGGGGAGGGATCAGGGAGGGAGATCATTTATGTT
>CAZFON010000151.1:0-5016 GCA_964520185.1 uncultured Planctomycetales bacterium
CACATCAGCATAAACTTCTTTGGCAGAAGCTTTGCCGGATTTGATCAAATCCAATAAGGCATGGGCAGTCAACTGGTGCAGGCTCATTCGATGACTAAAGGCACTTTAAAGGAGCCATCTTTTGCCTCAATGGCAAAAGACATGGCTTCCTGGTTGTTTAATGAGGGCTTGATCTGATCAGGCCGCAGGACATTGCCTACCGGCACAGCATGGCTGGTGGGTTTGACATTATCTAAGTCCAGCTTTTGCAGTTGCTCCACATAATGAACAATGTCTCCCAAGACCTTGGTCATGCCTTCCAGCTTGTTTTCAGGCACGTCAATCCTGGCTAATGCAGCGATATATTTGACATCTTCGTTAGAAATAGACATAGGCAAAATACTATCATCAAAGGCAGGCAAAAACAAGCCCTACTTACCCATTTCCTTCAAAATAAGACCGGCTATATTCTGCATGTACGGTCGATGGCTTATCGTCAAAGCCTTGGCTAAATTAGAAATGGCAGCGCCGTCAAATCCAAGCCTGTAATAGGTAACCCCATCGGAAAAAAGGTCCACATATTCGGCAGAGGGATAAAGGAATTCTCTCCAGGCAGAGGCGTTCTTTAATTTAATCAAATCCTTTAAGGCCTTTAAATCACCGGCAGAGATATCTTGGGATTTTACCGATAACTCAAAGTCCGCCATTCCCCTGGGCAAAAAGAATTCTCCTCTTTTGACATAGGTCACCAAAGGACCGTTAACCGAGACCAGTTGCCAATCATATCGAGAACCCAGGTATTTAATCAATGGCAACTCCAAATCAAGCGCGGAATTCAGGATAACTATTTTGAAGTGATACTCCCTCTCAGCCTTCGGCCAGTTCTCTTGGGGCCGCAATAGGATAACGATAGAGTTATTGTAGATTCTTTCATCGACATTGCGGCCGTCCAGGAAGGGCCTTAAAGCCGGATATCCCTGCCATATGATTTTTCCTCCTAAAATGTCCTGATTGAAAACAGGCCCTGTTATCCTATTCTTGACAAGCGATAGAATAAGCTGATCACTGGTGGGCTCAAGGAGCAGGTTGCGGTAATTAACCAGACGGCCTTGGCAATAAATCCTTCTTTCCCAGGAAGCGGTGATCTGGGCCAATAGAAAGAAGACAATGGCGAATAGCAAGAAAAAACCTGTTTTATTAGCGTAACGCCAGTTTTGCCACCGATCATATAATCTCATCTCGTGGGCTCCTGTGACAAAAACATAGGCGCAGATAAGTGTAAAAAAAGTGGAATTCCTTTGCGCATATAAAAAAGTAAAAAGGCCAAACGCTAAAAGAACGGTGAGGGTAAAACCCCTTCTTCTATTAAAAAAAAGGACGATGAAGGCGCCAGCCAATAAAATAAAATAATAAGCAAAATGATACGAAGAAAGAAGATAGCCTGGCGGCTTCATCTCCTCTATAAATTGGGCAAATTTAAAGAAACTGATGTAGTTAGGCACAAAAAGGATCTTAAAAGGATATAAAAATCCTTCCCATCCATAAGGATTCGCCATGAAAACAGCCAAACAAGCTGCTGTTGTTAAAATATAATCCTTGATTTGGTCGAAAGCATTTATTCTTTCAAGCGGAGTGGTCTGGCCTGCTTTTAGATTAAAATAACGCATGACTGCCGCCAGAAGGAAAATAAACAGCAAGGGCATTCCATAAGTAAAAGCCCCCATGTGGATGTTAAACCAAAAAAGACTTAAAAAAGGCAGGACGTAAAGCCATTGGCGCCTGCTACTGGCCTCATATTCAAGGAGGTTGATAAGAAAAATTTGAATAAAAAAAACATTAAATATGTCAGGTCTGAGTGCGCTGCGGTCGGCAAGCCCAAGAGTCGCTAAAACCGCCAGAGCCAAAAGCAATGGGAATGGCAGTTTCCTGTAGGAATAACAAAATAAAATACCCAAATTAAAAATAAAAAATAACGGTCTAAAAACTTTTAAACCCAGCATCCCGCCTGCCTTGGCAATCAAATACAGGACCACGCTCCCCAGCCATTCATTGTTACACGACCACGGAAGCCTTTCATTGGCAAACGGGAATATGTCTTGATGAGGGACTTGCCAATGACTGATGATCCATCTGCCGGTATTGAGGTGCCACCAATCATCCGATGTTTCAATAATATTGAAAAAGGTCAAGAAAATAAAGGCCCCCAAACATACGATAAAAAATGTCTGGATAAGGCTCTTTTGAGTGCTCGTCATTGGGAAAGTTTATCCCTTAAATCATCCGGGATGGGAGCGGGTTTGAAATCCTTGTTCAAACAGACCAAGGACACTTCGGCTTCAATGATCAATCGGCCGTCTTTTTTATCATGCACCGTCTGGTCAAAAATCAATTGAGAGGCCCCTATTTTTTTTAATTTGGCATCGCAAAGAATGACCTCGCCATAGCGGGCCGGCGAACGGTAGCTGACATTGCACTGACGCACCACGTAAAAAAAACCGCGTTCCCTGAACAATTCAACGCTCAAACTGCGTTTTTCGAGGAATTCTGTTCTGGCCTCTTCAAGATAGCATAAATACTGGCCGTAATAGACGATCCCGCCTGCGTCCGTGTCATGGTAAAAAATACGTTTTTCCATAATATCTCCGGGAAAAAGGTGACAGGTACAATTATTCAGAGAGTTTAATGCCTAAAAATTGTACCTGTCACCTTTTATTATTTTATCATAAGTAGTTTGCAAAGCCCGATGTAATTTGACAAACTTAATTCTTCCGGTCGGGCGTTAGGGCTGATATCTAAGGTCCGAAGCGAGTTCTCTAATTCTTTCTGTCCCCTCAGGCCTTTGAGCGCATTGACGATCGTCTTACGCCGCTGCTGAAAGGCCGTTTGGATCAATTTAAAAAGAAACTGCTCCTCCGCAGGCTCGCCCCCATAAGGCCTGGGCTCAATGCGTAAGAAACATGAGTCGACCTTGGGCGCCGGCCTAAAACAAGTGTTCTTGATCTTAAAAAGCATCTTTATATCAGAATAATACTGCGCAAAACAACTGAGAGACCCGTAAACCTTGCCATCCCCTGCCTTTGCCGTCAAACGTTGCCCGAATTCCAACTGCACTGTTAGAAATGCAGTTGATATCTTTTTCCTGTCTTTTATTAACTTCTCGATGATGGGCGTGGAAATGTAATAGGGAATATTACCGATGATCTTAACGCCATCCGGAAGATGCCCCATATCCCACTTTAGAAAATCGGCATGGACAGTTTCTAATGACATTTGGCGCAAAGGCTCGATCAGATCACGGTCTGTTTCCACACAGATCAATCTTTTGACCAATGGGGCCATTAATCTAGTCAAAGCGCCCTGTCCCGGACCTATTTCCACCACAATGTCTTCATTATTCAAATCACAAGCTTGAACAATTTTTTGCTGCATGTGTTTGTCCGTAAGAAAGTGCTGGCCAAGATTCTTTTTGGGAATATATTCCAGCTTACGCAGTCGAAGAAATTGGGCCTTTTGCTTTTTGGCTCTATAGGGAATCATGCTAATTGACAGGCTAGTTTGATGGCTGCAAGCATTGATGAAGGATCTGCCTTGTTTTTCCCGGCTATATCAAAGGCTGTGCCGTGCGCAGGGCATGTACGCACAAAGGGAAGTCCAGCGGTAAAATTGACCAATTCTTTCATATACTTGGCCTTAAGAGGGGCAAGACCCTGGTCATGGTACATGGCAATCACACCGTCGAAGCTGTTGGTAAAAGCAAAAAAGGTGTCTGCTGGAAAGGGGCCTTTAGCATTAACGTCACGGGCGCGGGCCCGACGTATAGCAGGTAATATGTGCCTGGCATCTTCTGAGCCCAAAAGCCCTCCTTCCCCTGCATGAGGATTAAGCCCAAGCACAGCAATGGCGGGGTCTTTAATTTTAAATCTTAGTCTAAATGTTTCAGCCATTAAAGAAATTGAATCGAATACTGCTTTTGAAGTGATCAACTGGGGCACTGCTTTTAAAGGCACATGGCGGGTCACGATCGTCAGGCGCACACCAGGCGCAATAAACATCATATCGAAATTCTTGACACCAAAGGCCTTGGCCAAATATTCCGTATGCCCCACAAATCCAGGGCTAAAGCGATTGACAGCTTCCTTGGCCAAAGGGGCCGTAACCATGGCATCAGCAGCGCCTGACTTGATGGCATCAATGGCTACGTCCAAGAATTTCAGTGAGCCTTGCCCAGCTGACTTATAGGAGACGTCCACCACTCCTACCGAAGGGGGCATCCCCCTTAGCAGCTTCTTGTCCCCCACAACAATAAAATGTCCCTGAGCTAGCAAAGGTTTATGGACAAATGCTTTACGTATCACCTCAGGTCCGATGCCCTTGGGGTCGCCCATGGTGATAACAACGGTCTTCTTATTTGATCTCAACATAGGCCTTCTGGCGCAGCTTGTCGACCCACTCCCTGAATTTGGCCTGGAATTGGTCCTCCAACAGTTTGCTATAGATCTGGTCTTTGACCTGGGCCAAGGTCTGCTGTTGGTCCGGCGAGATGTCAATCACCTTAAAGACATAGATACCATTCTCAACCGTCACCGGCTCTGACACTTCCCCCAGTTTCAGATTAAAAACCACGTTCTCTATGCTATCTATCATTTGACCTTTTTCAATGGTCCCGATGGAAGAGCTCTCTGAATATTTGTGGAAGACCTTGTCAAAATCCTCTCCAGCCAAAAGTCTTGAACGTGCCTCATCAGCCAGCGTCTGCGCCTCCTGCTTGTTGTGTTTACTAAAAGAGACAAAAACAGACTGCAGATTCACGGCGGGTTTACGGTTAAAGTCAGCGGCATGCTTGTTGTAATATTCGGTCACGTCCTCCGGTTTGACGAAGATCTTGTCGCGCACTTCCATGTCCAGATCGAATTTGACCTTCATCTGGTCCGTTAATTTCTGGCGCAGGTCGCTGATGGTCATGCCTTCCGAGCCCAGCGCATTGACGAATTCATCTTCATTGGGATATCGGCCTTTGATCTCCTTGAGGCGTTTGTC
>CAZFON010000152.1:0-4995 GCA_964520185.1 uncultured Planctomycetales bacterium
GCGGATGCCAGCACCTATTTAAATATCGCTGAAAATATCACCTCCCATAAAGGGTTTACCGTCAGCTTTGATCTGTATCAATTTTTCAAAACACCGTATCATCCGCTCTGGCCTTTCATGCAGCCGGTCTATCCTCTTTTGTGCGCGCTCGTTTTTATGGCCCATGGGGCGATAGAGCAGGTCATTAAGGTCAATCTCTTCATCATGGGATTGAACGCTGCGTTGGCTTTTTATATCATCAGGTTCTTTGTTCCAAGCCGTTTAAACCTGCTTTTTCTGGTTTGTTTGATATTCCCTCTTAATTTTTTCTTTACAGCGCTCTTTCCCTGGACAGAGCAGCTATACCTTTTTATTTTTTTAATTACTTTTTTCCTGTTTAATAGATTCCCCGGATCCCAACGGGTGATTTCCGTGGTCGGAGCGCTTAACGGCGTGCTCTTTCTTATCCGCGTCTCCCAAATTTACAGCATCCCCGCTTATTTGTTAATGATGGTCATGGCGAAAGGGGAAAGAGGGCAAAGATTGAAAAATATTTTTGCTTTCATGGCTGGCTTTTGCATCGTCCTGGGGCCTTACCAGATGTTTAATTTGCTGGTTTTTCATTCCCTGTATCCTGAATACATCAAACCGGCGGCGGATTACACCCTGGCCCATATTTCAAACGCATCCTTCTATAAACCCGGACAGATGGGCATTTTTAATCACGTTGGTTTTAAATTTACGCTGGCCAGTATCGGGTATTTTTATGGCCATGTGGTAGGGCTTTGCCAGAATTTCAGTTTTTCCTTCATCCCTATTTTGGCTTATTTGAGCATTCCCGGCCATAAAAAAGACGGTTGGCGTTTTGTCTTAAATTGCCTGTTCCAGAGCGCTTTTATCATCATAGGCTATGCGTTCAGTTTTCACTGGGACCCCCATGCCTATTATCTGGAGATCTTAAGATATTCCCTGGTCCCGTATGTTCTGGCCTCTTTGGCAGGGTGGTACTGTTTTTATGAATTATTCTTTGGTTCAGGGATTAAGTGGAAGAAGTTATTTACCGTTTTTCTTCTTTTTAATTTTGCTTTTTTTACGTTCTACAACTTTATCAAGCTTCGTCGAGATTTGATGAAGTATCCCAGGACACAGATGTCTTATTATGTTGATCTGTACGCCAGTGATCAATGGATCAATAAGAGCCTGCCTGAAAAGATCTTAGTTGCTTCAGATGATGACCAAGAGGCCTATTTCATGCACCGGCCGTTCATATCCATGCCACCAGGTAGGTCCTATAATTGCAGCAATTTAAAGCTATATAATGAGATCCATGGGCCTGATTATTATCTGCTTTCCAAACAGGTCCCTGATACCTGTTTTGGCCAGATCCCCCATACTCAAATATATTCAAACCGGACCTTTAGGATATTGAAAATCAAGAAATAGGGAAAGCGAGGGTATTTAAATTGAGCTTAAGAGTCACGTCATTTTTTAAAGAAAGGCCTGCCTTACTCCTTCATCAGATCTTGTTCAGGTTGTCTGGCAGGCCCAACCCGCGGCATCTTTGGGATGAAGATAAAGATTTTTCCCGGTTAGTAAGGACCATTTCCGGTCATACCCTTGTTGATAAAGAAAGGTGTTTTATCATTTATCAGCTTATTCAACAAGCGGCCTCATTGCAAGGCGCTGTGGCAGAGGTGGGGGTTTTTAAAGGAGGTACGGCGAGGCTTCTGGCTGAGGGCCTTAAGGCCCAACATAAAGATTTATATCTGTTTGATACTTTTGAAGGCATGCCGCCTACGGATCCCCGCTGGGATACCCACCAGAAAGGGGATTTTAAAGACACTTCCCTGGAGGCCGTAAAATCTTTTTTAAGCGGTTTTAACAAGGTCCATTTTTTTAAGGGCATATTCCCTGAAAGTGCCAAACCCATCGAGGAGTTGAAATTTAGTTTAGTCCATATTGATGTGGATATATTCTCCTCAGTGGTGGATTCTTGCGGATTTTTTTACCCAAGGATGGAAAAAGGGGGAATGATCATCTTTGACGATTATGGCCGCCTGAGCTGCCCGGGTGTGAAAGTGGCGGTTGATGAATTTTTCTCCGGTAAACCTGAAAAGCCATGTTATTTGCCGACAGGGCAATGCTTGATTTTCCGTCTTTAAAGGGCCAATGTATTTTCAAAACGGAAAACAATCTACTTTTGCAATCCTTGGGATGCTGGCCATCTTTGCATACTGGCCGTCGATCCTGATTTATCATGCCCTGCCTGTTGTTATCTTAAATGATTCAGTGACCTATCTTGACTTGACGCGTTATTTTGCTGCAGGAGGGTTTTTCCCCGATTATTTTGGTTCTAAAGGGCACCTGCATCCCTGGATCAATTATCCCATGGGATATCCGCTATTCCTTGATCTTTGCAGATATTTCTCCGGCGGCTTGGGGTGGGGCAGGGCTGTTATTTTCTTCCAGCACGTTTTAAGTTTATTCAGCGTTTTACTTCTTTTCATGATAGGCCAAAGGATGGGATACAGCAAAGCCGGCTTTTGTGCAGCTCTGGCCTATGCCTTGTATTTGCCCCGCGTCCTTTATGCCCAGTCCATCATGGCTGAATCACTGTTTATTTTCTTGTCGCTGCTGTCTGTTTACATCTTTTTTGGCATTTTATCCGGCAAAAGCAATATGCGCGACGGAATTGGATTAGGGCTTGCTGTTGCCTATGCGGTGCTGACAAAGCCTTTAGGTGTTCTTAGCGTTATTATCTTTTTGGTTTATTTCTTGGTATATTCCGTTGATAAAAGGGTCATCCTGGGTTTCTTTTTTTCTTTTGCCGTGCTTGTATTTTCCAATGTCCTCTATAACTGGCATAATTATGGCGAATTTGCGCTGACTAACACTTCAGGGAGCCATCTGGCAAACAGGGTCATTGCTTTTGACCGCTCCATTGATAAGAACAATCCTGAAACCAGGGAGATCATTTCCCAATGCCGGGAAAGCGGTTTGGCCTTTCGGTTTCCTTCGGAATGGTGGTTTTATCTGCGTGCCCTTCGTGCTAATGGTTTGTCCCCCAGGGAAGCGGACCACTTGATGATGCAGGCGTCCCTGGCCGGTATACGTCTGCATCCGTTAAAATTTGTTGGAAACACCTGGGAAGCATTCAAAAGTAATACCATTGAAGAAGACCATTGGATCGATCAATGGCTTTTGACCAAACAGGATTATCTATCTTATTTGCGGGAATGGTCAGATTACCGGGGAGGGGCCTTGCCTAATGATGGGGAAGGCTGGCATTATGTCATTAACCTGGCAAGGAAGTTTTTGTCGCCTCTGGAATTCGAATCGCGGCACAAAGTTTTAAAAACCATGGCTATTGATTATCCGCAGGGTCCCAGGCATACGCTGGGGATGCGATGGATAAATCTTTTTGATAAGGGTATTTTGAAATGGAAGGGATGGATGGCATGGGCCTTTATGATAGCTTGGGCCTATGCCTTTTTCACCAGGGATAGAGCCATGTTGTTCCTATCCCTGTTTACCGTGATCAATCTTTTGCTGGTTGCGGTGTTTGAAGCGCCTTACCCCCGCTATTTCGAATCCTTTGTGCCGCTGGCCATGCTTTCTGTATTTTTGGCTGTTTACAGGTTTTATTACCAATGCCGGTCCGGCGCCTGAGTCATTTTCTCTGCTTTGGCATGTATTTTTTCAGGCTTGCGGCCGAAGCAAGTCCCCAAGGCCTCGTAGATCGCCACTTGATTAGTGTCCACTAAATGCTGTTTGATGGCTTCCTTGGTATCAATGTATCGGATCCTGCCCTTATTGATCCCGGCGACCGTTACTCCGGAAATGCCCTGGCTCAAAAGGATAAAGGCGGCGGCACCCGCTTCCTTACCGAAATTAACGTCATAAGCGCTGGAATGCCCGCAGCGCACCAAATGACCGGGGGTCACAGCGCGGACTTCAGGGATCTCGTTGATACCTTTGACGTATACGCCGGTTTTTTTCATCAAATCCTTGATGGCGGGGTCAGCTTTCAAGCGTTTGATTATTTGCTGGCAGACATAATTGCCGGCACCTGCCAGGCGTTTGTGGCCAAAAGCATCTACCGGTGAGTTTTCATCCACGATATCCTTGCCAGAGGCGTCCTTAATGCCTTCGGCAACGACGATCAAATAAGTGCCTGAATGCACATCAGAAGCCATGATGCGAGAGAAATAACGCTCTTTCATGTGTTGATAGAGAATATCAAAATCGCAGGGGATCTCTGGAATGATGATAGCATCTGCATCAGCAGCAACACCGCCGCGAAAGGCGGTATGGCCCACATAACGGCCGAAAACTTCCATGACCATGATGCGCTGATGGGTGGCGGCAGTTGTCTTTAGGTCCTCAACAAAGGATGCAATGCGGTTGATGCTGGAATCAGCGCCAACGGAATAGGTCTGTAGGTCCATGTCCATGGTCTTGGGTGCATGGACGCATTTGATGCCTTGTTCGTTAAGATCGACAAGTACACTGCCTGAATCATCCCCACCGGAGATGATCAAGCCATCGAGCTTGAATTTTTCCATGCCTTTTTTGATACGCTGGTATTTTTCAGGGTCTTCGATCTTCTTGATCTTGACGCGTGAATGGCCTGCTTCAGATCCTGCCAAATTGGGATTGATCTGGTCCAGGCGTTGGGGATCAAGTTCCGTGATCTTATCGAAATCAATGAGGTTATATAATCCTGCGTAGCCATTGGGGATGATAAAGCAAGAAGCCCCGTGGGCCAGGGCCATATAGGCCGCGCCCTTGATAACACCGTTAAGTCCGCCGCAATCGCCACCGGAAGTAATAATCCCGACACGTTTCATTTTGTACTCCTAAGATTAATTGTTGAAGGGAAAATTTAAAATACCACAAATGGGTGACGAAATCAATATAATAGGCTTTGTAAGAAAAAGGTGACAAAAATAAAGGTGACAGGTACATTTTTCTATCAAAATTTATTAGAAAAATGTACCTGTCACCTTTATTTTG